>JAOTYD010000020.1 GCA_029862005.1 Gammaproteobacteria bacterium
GCCGACGTCACCGCGATCAACGTCATACTGCAATACCCGGAAAAGAACCTGATGGAAGTGCCGCAGGCGGTCAACCATGCACGCGAACTCGCGGCATTGATAGAAGCCGAGTACCCCGCCATCGACATACACCTGACCGGTGTTTCGATGTTGAACAACGCCTTCGCCGAGACCGGCATCAACGACGGTGCGACGCTGATGCCGCTGATGTTTGTCGTCATCTTCGTACTCACCTGGCTCATCATCCGCTCGTTATCGGCCACGTTTACAACCCTCGTCATCATCGGTCTGTCGTCGATGATCGGCATGGGCATCGCCGGATACTTCGGCGTCAAACTGACCCCGATCTCGATGTCGGCGCCGATCGTGATTCTCACGCTCGCGGTCGCCGACTCGATTCATATTCTATTATCACTGCACGGCCTGATGCGCGAAGGCATGGCCAAGCGCGATGCCATCGTCGAAGCGGTGCGCATCAACTTCCTGCCGGTCAGCATTACCTCGGTCACCACCATCGTCGGCTTCCTCGCGCTCAACTTCTCGGACGCCCCGCCCTACTGGCACCTCGGCAACATCACCGCGGTCGGCATCGCGGCGGCCTGGTTGTACTCGCTCACGCTGTTACCGGCGCTGCTCTCGATCCTGCCTTATCGCGTCAAGCAAACCCAAGGCACCGAATGGTCGCAGCGTGCGATGGATAAATTCGCGGATTTCGTCATCGGTAACAACAAGAAGTTGCTGATCGGCGTCGGCGCTGTCACGCTGGTGCTGATCTCGTTCGTGCCGACGCTCGAATTCAACGACCAGTGGGTCGAGTATTTCGATGAGCGCATCGAATTCCGCCGCGATTCGGACAAGTCCATGGAGCATTTCGGGCTCTACCCGATCGAATACTCGGTGCCGTCTAATGGCCCTGGCGGCGTTAGCGAGCCGGAGTATCTCACCAACATCGAAAACTTTGCCGATTACCTGCGCACACAGCCGAACGTGACTCACGTCTACGCGCTGTCCGACATCATGAAACGGCTGAACCGCAACATGCACGGCGACGACGCGGCCTGGCACCGTATCCCCGATGACCGCGAACTCTCGGCGCAATACCTGTTGCTGTACGAATTGTCGCTGCCCTATGGGTTGGATCTCAACGACCGCATCAACATCGACAAGTCCGCAACCCGCGTCACCGCAACCCTGTCACGCACCTCGACCGCGGAAACCAAGGCGTTCTTCAACGGCGTCGCCGCATGGCAGCAGGCCAACTGGCCCGCGTACATGCACGCCGAGCCGACCAGCGCCGCGGTCATGTTCACCTACATCAGCGAGCGCAATATGGAGAACATGGTTACCGGCACGATCGTCGCGATCATCGCCATTGCGCTGATCATGATGTTCGCGCTGCAAAGCCTGCGCCTGGGCGCCTTAAGCCTGATCCCGAACGGCCTGCCGATCCTGACCACCTTCGGCGCCTGGGCGCTGCTGGTCGGCACCGTCGGCTTCTCGGTCGCGACCGTGGCGTCGATCTCGCTCGGCATCATCGTCGACGACACCGTGCACTTCCTGTCGAAGTACGTGCGTGCTCGCAACGAACGTACACTGTCGATCGAGGATTCGATCCGCTACGCATTCCATAACGTCGGCATCGCGATCGTGGTCAACACCATCATCCTCGCCGCCGGCTTCTTCGTCATGACCACCTCGGCCTTCAAGATGAACGTCGATCTCGGCCTGATGACGATACTCGCCATCGGCTTCGCGCTGATCCTCGACTTTTTGTTGCTGCCCGCACTGCTGTTACTCGGCAAACGCCAGCCGGATGCATTGAAAGCACCCGAGGCCGCACTGCCAGCACCATCGGCAGCCACCGCTAACTAAATCATTTACATTAACTCGAAAACGGAGACACCATTATGAAAAGCAAGACCATGAAAACTTATCGCACCGCCCTCGGCTCTCTGCTGTTGCCGGCATTGCGGCTTTCCGGGCTGCGCAAGCAGAACCCAACCAAAACATTCAAGGTAAAGCGACCGGCCGGTTCGGTAGCACCCCTTTATTAATCCCGATTAAGGAGAACCAACATGCATCCCAGTACCAATACATCACTCGCCATCGCCCTTGTAATTGCCCTTTTTGGGGGCATCGCGTTTGCCGCACCCGTAGCGGCCAACACGCCCGCAGAGCAAGGCTTCGAAATCGCGGCGCGCTCGGACCGCACCGATATCGGCTTCGGCGACAGCCGCGTCGAGCTGCAGATGATCCTGCGCAACGCCGCCGGACAGCAATCCACGCGCTCGCTCAAAATCGCGACGCTGGAAAAACCCGACGAAAGTGTCGGCGACAAGAGCCTGGTTTTGTTCGAAACGCCGCGCGACATCGAAGGCACCGCGTTGCTGTCGCACGCCAAGATCCTCGATCCCGACGATCAATGGCTGTATCTGCCGGCGCTGAAACGCGTCAAGCGCATCGCGTCCAGCAACAAGTCCGGCCCGTTCGTCGGCTCCGAGTTCGCATTTGAGGATTTCACCGCGATCGAACTCAACAAGTTTGATTACAAGTACATCGGTACCGAAACCTACGGCGAGTTCCAGACCGATGTGCTCGAACGCAAACCACGTTATGAGAACTCCGGTTACAGCAAGCAGATTTCGTGGGTCGACCAGGACGCGTTCCAGTTGCGCAAGGTCGAGTTTTACGACCGCCGCGGCGACCTGCTGAAAGTGCTCAAGCTCGAAGACTACCGCCAGTACGACAACGGTGTGTGGCGCGCGCACAAGCTCATCATGGAAAACGTGCAGACCAACAAAAAGACCGACCTGGTCTACCAGGACTACGCGTTCAACGTCGGCATCTCAGACAAGGACTTCGTCAAGGGCCGCCTGAGCCGGTTGCGCTAATTCTTGGTCATTGCGAACGAAGCGAAGCAATGTGATGAATAAAATCCTCCTCAAGTCCATTGCGACGATTACCTTCCTGCTCTCGGCGCTCGTCGCCGAGACAGGAAGGGCTTCTTGGGATGTCTCGTCAAACATCGACCTGACCACGCGCATATTCACCGAGGAAACGCGTTGGCCCGGCCAGGACGACACGACGTCGCAACTGTCAATCGCCGGCTCGACCGAGTTTCGCTGGCGCGGTGACGAATCGCGCGCGTCGATCATCCCCTATCTGCGCTACGACGAAACCGACGACGAACGCTCGCTCGCCGACCTGCGCGAGGCTTACTGGGCGAAAGAGGCGGAAAGCTTCGAACTACTCATCGGCGTCAATACCGTATTCTGGGGCGTCACCGAATCCGTACACCTGGTCGACATTGTCAACCAGACCGACGCCGTCGCCGACATCGACGGCGAAGACAAGCTCGGCCAGCCGATGATCAACCTCGAACTGCAGCGCGACTGGGGATTGGTCAGCGTTTACGTATTGCCCTATTTCCGCGAACGCACTTTAGTGGGTGAAGACGGCCGCCTGCGCACCCCGCTGCCGGTCGACACCGACGACCCGCATTACGAATCGTCAGCCGAAGAAACCCACGTCGACCTCGCACTGCGTTACAGCCACTACGTCGGCAGCGTCGACATCGGCGTCAGCGCCTTCAGCGGCACCAGCCGCGAAGCGAGACTGCTGCCGAACGCCAACGGCAGCGAACTAATCCCATTCTACGACCAAATCGACCAACTCGGCCTCGACCTGCAATACACCGGTGACGCCTGGATATGGAAGTTAGAAGTCATCGCCCGTGAAACCCAAAACGATTCATTCACCGCGGCGGTGGGCGGCTTCGAATACACCTTTTACCAGGTGACTGAATCAAACGCCGACGTCGGCGTGCTGCTCGAACTGCAATACGACGGCCGCGATGACGGAGAACCCGTAACGCTCGCCGATAATGACCTGTTCGCCGGCATTCGCCTCGCGCTCAATGACACCCAGGACACCGCCGTACTCGCCGGCATGGGTTATGACCTGGAGACCAGCGAAACCTACGTCAATATCGAAGCCGACCGTCGCCTCGGCGATGACTATGTACTCGAACTGCGGGCACGCTTTTTCACCAATGTCGAGTCTGGCGATACCAGCCACGCAATCGAGAACGACGATTATCTGCAGTTGCAGTTAAGTCGGTATTTTTAGACCGAAACGGAGTTAGTACTTCCAATACAGATGGGAACCTCACTTTAACTGGTAACCAAATAGAAATACTGGCCCCGGAATTCACAATAGCTTTGGATTGCATAATACGATTATCGGCTGACGGGAATCTAACCTGAAAAATTAATAGTTATCGATTCAATTAATCGATAACTATTCGGGTATAATCGTATTCAAGTTTTTGTGAGGGAATACATGCACTTATCTAAATTACAAAATTCACTCGCCGATAATCGGTTCAACCCTCTAATATATATTAAAAGGTCGAAGACCTTTTAAATGAGCTGTTATGCGGATTAACTAAACGACAATGAAAGAGGCAGATTGGAAGATTTTTAAAGAGATCAAAGAGAAAGCGCTTGGATCCTTCTGTGAAAATGCTTTTTCTGAATTCACGGAGATTATCGAAAACGAAAGTGAACATATTCACGATAGATATCTTAAGCTGTATAAACTCGTTCATGAAAAAGACAAAGAATTAAGCGACATTTTTGATGGTCATAGCCGGTCAAAAGCAGCATTCCAATTACTATTAATCCGAAAAATGGGATTGGCGGATAAGGGTTTATTGCAAAAGATATCTGACGAGTTTGCCGAAGAAACCGATCCAGGGAGGTTACGTTGAAGAATCCGCATAACAAGGGCATGCAGACGGATCTCCGCAAGCGCTACACGCATGCTCCGGCCGCTGATGCGAGGCGTTATGTGTTATTTACAAAATCAAAGTATCGGAGCCTACTATGTCAGAGTTAATCGAAGCGAAAGGATCTTGTCTTTGTGGTGCCATTCGTTTTACTGCTAGGAAAGTTAGTAAAAGTGTAGGCGCCTGCCATTGCGGCATGTGCAGGAAATGGGGGGGCGGACCGTTGATGGCAGTTAATTCTGGCAGCGATGTATCATTCGAAGGAGAAGAAAATATATCGGTATACGATTCTTCGGCTTGGGCGGAACGAGGTTTCTGTAAACAATGCGGAAGCCATCTATTTTATCGGTTGAAAGAAAGCAACCAGCACATTATTCCGGCTGGTCTTTTCGAAAATCAGAAGTCTTTTGTTTTCGATAATCAAGTTTTTATAGATAAAAAGCCTTCGTTCTACAGCTTCGCAAATAAGACAAATGACATGACCGAAGCTGAGGTTTTCGAAAAGTATGGCGCATCATAAAAAAACACATAACAAGGCGCTGCAGTCGGATCGCCAAATCGCTACGCGGTTCGGCGACCGTTGAGCGCAGCGTTATAAGGCATTTGGAGAATCATGAATTACAAAGCATTAAATTTTAAAGAAAAACTTTCTCTCTTTAACGAGCAATGGACACCTAAAGTTATTGCGGAGATGAATGATTATCAATTCAAGATCGTAAAAATTAAAGGTGACTTCGTATGGCATGACCACGAGGACACGGACGAAACCTTCATTGTCTTGGAAGGAAATCTTCGCATAGATTTTAGGGATGGCCAGGTAGAACTGACGGATGGGGAAATGTTTGTCGTACCCAAAGGTGTAGAACATAAGCCCTATGCTGAAGAAGAGGTGAAAATGCTTTTAATTGAACCGCGAGGAGTAAAGAACACTGGGGATAAAGGTGGCGAACTTACCGCGGAAAATGATGTATGGATTTAATGCCTTATAACAAGCGCATGCAGTCGGGCGCGGCAGAGCCGCGCCGCTGATGCGAGGCGTTATGAATAATAGGAAAATATTAGGGGATAGACCAGGTTTATTTCACCGTCCGAATAGCAATCGAGCTAATCGTGGTCTGTCCCCTATTGTTCTCTTTATGATTTTTTGAATCGCCAGTTACAAGGCGGCTTGCAAATGACGTACCGGGTCCATTGCCCGCCCATCTCTACGGAACTCGAAATGCACGTGATAGCCGGTCGCATTGCCGGACCTGCCGACTGTAGCAATTATTGCTCCCTGCTGCACGCGCTGACCTCGCTGTACCATATTTCGTTGATTGTGCGCGTACGCGGTTTCAATGCCACCACCGTGATCGATGACAATCATATGACCATAGCCGCGATTGTAGCCGGAGTATTTGACCCTGCCCGCGGCCGATGCGCGAATCTGTGTTCCGCGCGCCGCGCGTAAGTCAATACCGGCATGCATGCGTCCACGGCGGCGACCAAAATGCGACGAAATCTCAAACCTGGCGAGCGGCCAGATGAAATCGGAGCGCCGGAGCTGACTGTCTAAATGCGCGTTCGATTGATCCGCCTGCTGGTTAGCATCGCCGTACGCATAATGGCTGTGCGGTGAAGCGTCAGGTATTACAAGCTGTGTGCCAGGCTCTATATATAACGGATCAACCCACGGATTGGCGTGGCGCAATTGCCCGGGTGTGACTTCGAGCGCAAAGGCGATGGAGTGGATGTTGTCATTCGACTTTACGGAATAGTAATTTGGCGATGGTCGCTCGCTATACGGCTGAAACGGGGCGCAGCCGAAAACTGTAACAACCGTCGTCAATACAAACAGAACTTTCAACATAGCATGCGTTCCGGCGGTGATTCGAGAACGAATGAAGTACTCTGATTGTACCAATTATAAATGAACATTCGCTTAATCGCTCAGCGCGCCAATTAGTAAAAAAATAAAGTTAATCTAACTAGTTTGACTCAAGTCAACAGCTTTTGCCGATAGTTTTGGTATTTATCAAATTCGATCATTGTGTAGATAGATTCAATTCGTCTCTAAAAGACGGATTTACTATCGACAGGAGAAAGTCCGATGACTATTGCACAAACGGTTCAGAAGCATCTAAAAGACCGCAAGATTGACTATGATGTAATCACCCATTCGCCGACAGGCTCGAGTTCGGAAACCGCGCAAAGCGCGCATGTCCCGGGCGACCGGATCGCCAAGGGCGTGGTGGTTAAGGATAGCAGCGATTACTTGCTGGCGGTGGTGCCAGGTGAGCACTATCTGGATGTAAAATCCCTGGGCGAGCATTTAAATCGTGATCTCGAAATGGCCGATGAGTCGGAACTCGGTAAGTTGTTCATAGACTGCAAGGAAGGCGCGGTACCGGCGCTGGGTATAGCCTACGGCCTCACAACCCTGGTCGACGAAGGCCTGCTCAAACAGCCCGAACTGTATTTTGAAGCGGGTGATCACGAGTCGCTGATCCAGGTCAAGGAAGCTGATTTTGAAGTCCTCATGGAGGGTGCAGAATTCGGCGTATTCAGTCACCATCGTTTGTAACTGATAAAAAAGATGACGGGGGGATTATTTTTTATTCCCTCCGTCGACTTCTTCTCGCTTCGAATGGCTATTGCAAATGATGCATTAATTTCAATTGCGCTGAGCGAAAAGCATCTCTAGCCAGCCAGTAACGTGTCTTTTGCCAAATTTATCTTGGCCGCGAGATATGCAGAACCACCGCGGTCCGGATGCAGCTTCTGCATCAGCCGCCGGTGCGCCTCGATAATCTCTGCTTCGCCGGCGTCGGATGACAATCCCAGTACCTGCAGCGCCTCTTCACGCGACATATCGCCCGGTTCGCTGGCTGTCCGTTGCTGCCCTTGCGTGCCGGCCTGTTGTTGCCAGGTGTCCGCATACACCCGGTCGAGGTAGGCCTGCAACAAGGCAACAGACTCCTCGTCGTCCTGACATTCGCGCAACAATTGCAGCAACGCATCCAGTCCCATTCGATCGAGCGTGCTGCCCTTGAACTGTCCCGCCAGAACCTCCCCGTTGAGGTCTCCCGAATCGTGGTTCAGTGTCATGCGGACATATTTGCTTTGTACGGTAGATGTTTGCCCGCTGCTCGGTTCAGTTCTTGATTTTAAAGCATCAATATCAACCAGCACCCGCTTGAGTAACGGAATATGATTGAGCAACACGAGCATGGCTCGCATGAACGGCAGCAAAGCGGCAAAAACCCCCGCCAGCCAATGCACCCGCCCCGTCAACACCAGCACCAGCAGCGCTACCGCGAGCAGGACCGCTATCCACTGCCAGTAAACCCGGGGAGGTTGGCTAAACAACCAGCGTAAAAAGAAGAACAGTCCAGCCGCCAGGCCGAGTAACAGTAACAGCCGTGCCACGGATCAATCCTTGCCCATCTGGCGGGTCAGTTGCCGCACAACCTCGCTGCGATCTTGACTGAAATCCTGCAAGGCTTTCTGACCGCCGGCGGCATAGACGGCAACCGCGCTCAACAGGTCCCGCAATTGGCCGGCGCTGGTCGCGTCGAAGCAACAGCAGGCGCCGCGGGTCAAGCGCGCGAATTCTTTGAACGCCCGTTGCGCCACCGGCTCTTCACCTTCATGAAACAGAAAAGCCGGCACCCCGAGCATCCCCAGTTCGCCCGCCAGGTGGCACAAGCGGTCGACGTCTTCTTCCACGCAGTCGCCGACGAACACGAGTGCCTGGACTTTCTTTTGTCTGGTCTGCTCGATTGCCTGACGCAGTACCTTTTCGATCTGCGTATAACCACCCCGGCAAGACACGCTCGTCATGCGGTGCAGCAGGTCATCCGCAGAAGACAGCCACGGGCTGACTTCGAATTCGCCAAAGCCGCGGTAGTAGCAAAGCTGAATATCCAGGCCGCCGAGCGCCGCGGTTTCGGTGAACATTTCGCCCTGAATCTGGCAGGCCTGGTCCCAGGTAGGCTCTCGACTGGCAGTGGCGTCCATCGCAAATATCAATCGCCCGCGTTCCTGACCGGATTTGACCACCGGTGTCGACCTGACCTGTTTAACGAACGCGTCAATCGCGACCTTGGTCGATTTTTGCGGAAGATCTTTGTCTGCGCCTGTCATGAAATCCGTCTTAGAACAGTCATCCCGGAGACAGTATACCTATTTTCCATGCGGCGGTTTTCAAGCCTGAACCAGGTGTCACTGTACCGGGAATTAACCGATCCCGAGATTCAATCACGAATTGCCAGACGTACTCGTTTAAGAAAAAAATCGAGAATGCATGCCTCGTTCCCACCAGCGCATCAGTAATCCGTCGACCGTGTCCTGCAGCACGATACCCAGTCTTTCCGGGAGCGGCTTTTTCTCCACGTACTTGACCTCGAACACGTCCGAATCCTCGCACGCTTTTGCGATGTATTCATCGCTGGTGATCAATTCGTCGACCAGCGCGCGGTCCAGCGCGCGTTGACCGAACCAGGATTCCCCGGTCGCGACCCGTTCGATATCGAGCCCGGGCCGGTGGTGGGTAACGAATTGCTTGAACAGCAGATGAATGTCCTCGATTTCCTCGGTGAACTTCTCCCGGCCCTTGTCGGTGTTCTCGCCCAATATCGTCAGGGTGCGTTTGAATTCGCCTGCCGTAATCATCTCGAAATCGATATCGTGCTTTTTCAGCAGGCGATTGAAATTGGGTATCTGCGCAAGCACGCCGATCGATCCGAGGATGGCAAACGGTGCGGCCAGAATTTTATTCGCAACGCAGGCCATCATATAGCCGCCGCTGGCGGCAACCTTATCGACGCAAACGGTCAAGCTGACGCCGTGTTCCTTGATGCGATCGAGTTGCGAGGACGCAAGCCCGTAGGCATGCACCATGCCGCCGCGGCTCTCCAAGCGCACGACTACCTCGTCGCTGGCTTGTGCCATCGACAATACCGCCGTAATTTCCCGCCGCAGCCGAGCCACCGCCAGGGCCCTAAGATCGCCGACGAAATCGAGCACGAAAACCCGCGGTTTAGCGTTTGCTCCGGTTTCACCGGTGGTAGCGCCCTTGGCGCCTTGCTTGAGCGCTTTCTTGCGTGCTTTGTGTTCGAGCTTTATCTCCTGACGCTTTTGCTTGATATGCAGTTTATACGTATCAGGATCTGATACCCCCGCATCGAGCGCAAAGCGCATGGCATCGATCTCGTCGTTGACCTTGGTGGTCTCGATATGGCCTTTCCTCGATTTCTTGACGCGTCGGGTGGCGAAAAACGAAACGACGACAACAACCAGTATGCCAATGACGATGGTAGCCAGCTTGGCGGCAAACAAGCCATAATCAAATAAGAATTCAGTCACGCTTAATCTCCATTTGTGTGAGTTGTGTTTCGGCAAGCATGATACCCGGCTGCCGCTGCTTGCGATACCGGGCTAACCATGGACAATGGAATCGAATCATTTGGTCTCCCGATAAGATAACCGTGACGCCCAGAATGACTTTTTATCTGATTCTTGTTGTTGGCCTGATCGCTTTTTTTACCTACATGATTTACATGCCGGGCCGATCCTACCAGGGGGAATTACCCGCGCTAGATTCTGCCGGCGAGCAAATGGCGCGACGCTTCGAGACCCATGTTGCTGCTCTGTGCAGCCACCCGGCGGGCAGGAATTACATCGAAAAAGAAGGCCTGGCCGCAGCCAGGGCGTATATCGCCACGCAGTTTGAAGCTTACGGTTATTCGGTCAGGCACCAGGAATATCAAATCTCGGGTGATCGTTTCGCTAATCTCGAGGTGACCCGCCTAGGCACCACGCGCCCGGACGAGATTGTGATCGTCGGCGCCCATTACGACGCCGTCATTGGCGCGCCCGGTGCGAACGATAATGGATCGGGTATTGCCGCCGTGCTCGAGCTCGCGGACCGATTCAAGGATGCGGAATTTCCGCGCTCAATCCGCTTTGTTGCCTTTGTCAACGAAGAGCCGCCGCATTTCACGCAGAAGACCATGGGCAGCGACGTGTATGCCAGACAGGCTGCGCAGGAAAAAGAAAAGATCGTCGCGATGTATTCCCTCGAAACAATCGGTTTTTTTCGTGATGAGGAGGACAGCCAACAGTATCCGCCGTTGTTCAATCTGTTTTATCCGCGCGCCGGTAACTTTATCGCGTTTGTCGGCAATCTTCGCTCACGGGGCCTCGTTACCCGCTCACTTCGATCGTTTCGCGCGCACGCAAGCTTTCCGTCGGAGGGAATTGCCGCACCGGCAATCATTCCCGGAATCAACTGGTCGGATCACTGGTCATTCTGGAAGCAGGGTTATCCCGCGATCATGATTACCGATACCGCACCCTACCGATATCCGCATTACCACAGCCCGGAAGATACGCCGGACAAGGTCGATTATGAGAAAATGGTTCCTCTCGTTAGCGGGATCGAAAAGATGCTGCAAGATATGCTGACAGAGTAATGGGGGGCGGTATACACTGGTGATTTAACTTGCCGAAATCTATCAATATCCGCGTTATTGGGTGTATGCTTTAAATCTCTCTCGTTGCGGAGATTTGTCATGTTTAAAACTATTTTATTGCCAGTAGACGTGGCCCACCTGGATGAAGGACATAAAACCCTCGAATTCGCACTGACTGTAATGAGCCCGGATACAGCGATTATTCTCCTCTATGTCATGGAAGATATACCCAATTGGACCGATATTGACCTGCCGCCAAATTTCAAGGCAAACTCTATGGAATCAGCCCGGAAAGCACTCGAAACGATTGCTGAAACGACCGATAAAGCGGTACAGATAGAAACCAGGGCGGGCCATGCCTACAGCACCATTCTGAAAGAGGCCGAGGCCATGAATGCCGATCTGATCATCCTCGCATCGCACAAACCGGGATTGAAAGAATTTTTTATTGGATCAAATACCACAAAGGTGGTCAGTCACGCCAATTGCTCGGTAGTGGTGGTGCGTTAATCGAGCTCGGCCCGTCTGACTCAGGACGGATTGACGCAGGGTGTCGTCAGTGTTTAGATAGCAGGTCAGGGGTTCGAAAATTACCAATCGCCGGGGATCCCGTGAACCCCTGGTTGAACGAAACGGCGACGCCGTTTCCGAACACAAAACGCGGGCGCAATGCCTGGTGCCCCCGGGGGTCGCCGGTGAAGAATTCAGGAGGACATCATGACGTCAACGTCCTGTAACCGGTGCCACGCCGAAACCGAACTCACGATCATCAATTTCGCCGACGGCGAAGCAAATCCGTTACGCATTCGCCTGAAAGAATTCCCGCTGCGCGCATGCCCCGAGGGCCATCGCCAGTTCGTGCGCCCGGATTTTGCCGCCGAGCTGTTGCAACACCTGACCGAGGAAGACGAACCCGAATTGCCAGCCGGCAAGGAAAAAGGTCTGATCATGAAGAAATACCTGTGCGAAAGCTGCGGCGAAGCGCTCGAGCCGAAGCCGGACCATCAGCATACCTTTTCGATCGATATCAGGCTCGACGATCTCGATCCATTCGGTGTAGACCTGACGATGCCGGTGTACAAGTGCTCGGCCTGCGGCAAGGAACAACTGCATTCGTTGAAAGAGGTGCGCAAACTGACGCCGGTGGCAATGGCGCATGCGTTCGAGGCGGCCGACATTCCGCCGCCACCGGCTGTTATCTGAACATTGATTTTCAGACCAAATTTGGAGACAGGAGACCACAATCATGAACGTTTCTTCCAATTCGAATCCAGTGACCGAGAAAAATCGCGGATTCCCTTTTGCGCCTGAAAACTGGCAGGAAAGCGATGCCGAGCGAATCGCTCGTGACGAAGGCATAGAACTCGGCCCGGATCACTGGCTGTTGTTACAATGCCTTCAAGAGTATTTTTCCAGGCATGAAAATTCCGACATTAACGTCCGGGAACTGAAGGATGCCCTGGATGAAACTTTTCATCAAAAAGGTGGGATCAGTTACCTCCATCGATTGTACCCGGGTGGACCCGTGGCACAGGGATGCAGACTCGCCGGCCTACCGATACCACCGGGCGCAGTGGATAAATCTTTTGGCAGCGTGCAATAGACTTCATCCTTGAAATAGGGTGATCGGGCTCGACATGATCACCGATGCAGGGCGACGCCACGAGGTCGCTAGCAATTGGGAGACAGGTTACGTATTTAATCCTCTGGTAATTATTAAGCGTTATTGGTAACAAAAATACTGTCCCCAGAATACCCTGAACAAGCACCCGGACGCCGGGTCACACGAGGTAAATCCCGCAGACCGTCACCAAGTGTATAAAAAACGTGATCTGTTCCCTATTTATTTATTACGACCAGCATCTAATAACGGGAATCAATCAAAAAAATAGAAATAATTCCTTTTTAATTCAATGATTTGTGATCCAAGCGAATTAAATCGGTTGATGGAAAATATAAAATAAATAAATGTTCCAAAACCTCGAGAGGGTTTATGGCTTGTGCAATATTAAAAATGAGTCCAGATGCAAACAGTGCATGTTGGGATAAGCTCGTGATGGTTGTTAACGGGTCCGACACCGTTATTCCGTTTATTCGCTTCAAAGATCGTTTTGATGCGGTGAATGCGTATAACCAGACTTTTATTGCACACACGAAAGGACACACTGGTGATCTCGATGTCGAAATTAACGGAATAATCCACAGGTTTACCTATGACGTGTGGCAGGCCGTTGGAGGAACACTTGACAAGTGGTACGAGGAGTACCTTGCTCTAGCTGATCAAACAGAAAGCCAATTTCAATAGCAAACCCTGCAATCATATCTCCAGAATTTAACCGATCGTTACGGGTGACAGTCGGAAGACAGTATACGTATTTAACGCTCTGGTAATTTTTAAGCTATATTTGTAATAGGAATACTGGCCCCAGAATACCCGGGGGCGTAATTATTTTTGTTAAGAATGAATGCGGCCCATTTATCAAAATAGTCCACAAAAAAGCAGTAAATAATTTCGCACCCCTAAATCCAATATACCGACATAACTCTCTATTATCAGTAACAACGAAGTAAAACATCGGAGAAATGACGTGGTCGCAATAACGACAATGCATAAATTGATAGGCGCTACTCTTGCATGGCCCCTATTGTGGGTACTGGTGTTTGACAGATGGTTCTTCCTAAGCCCGCTTGGTTTGTTTATCGCGTTCGGTATACCGATCGCAGGCTGGCTAATCTGGTGGAAATTTTATAAATCTGATGAACAGAAAATCGTAGCTGACAGTCAACTTGTATTAAACAAGGGTACGGAATTTTTGCACAAGCTTAAAAAACGTTTTCCCAATCATCAATAATCCAATCCTG
Organism: Gammaproteobacteria bacterium; assembly: GCA_029862005.1. NCBI lineage: Bacteria > Pseudomonadati > Pseudomonadota > Gammaproteobacteria > Gammaproteobacteria bacterium. The sequence goes on from JAOTYD010000020.1 coordinate 14,107, forward strand.
CTCAAGTAAACGGGGGTCAGTACAGGAATTCCGGGGGGGAATTCCGGGGACAGTATACCTATTAACTAATAGCCCCTAATCGTGGCATTAATTTTCGGAATTCCGGGGACAGTATACCTATTAACTAATAGCCCCTAATCGTGGCATTAATTTTCAAGCAAGTTTCTCTGGCGGGCATAAGCACAATTTTTACAACTGGGATGCGCGTCCGGAATGTCTTCCTGATTTATCAATGTGATCATTTCTGAGACTTTTCCGGGAATCCAGTCCGTGCTCCAGTCATAAGGTATCAAGGTTTCACTGAACTTCATCACCCCGTAAAAAATTCGCCGCGGTCCGGTCTGTATTACAGACCAGAAAGTAAGCGGTTTCCGCGACGTGAAACCCAATCTGCTGCAGCAGATAGGCATAAAAATCCATCTGCGTTTTATAGCTCTCGCGATAGACATCAGACAAGTAAGTCTCAGCATCCAGCGATTTGGTATTTGCCTGGGATTTGTAATCGGCAACGACCAGTCGCTCACCCCGGGTATCTTGCCAGAGATCATCAACCCCTCCGGTCAGAATGATATTGGTGTCTTCAAAGCGATACATCAGGCCGTGGCGCAAGGAATCCCGCCACTTATCCATGTCAGGATGTTTGAACGTGGTCTATCCCCTATTCGCTATTCGCGGTAAACACGTAGATCAGCGTGGCGGTCACGATCGCGACCAGCAGCGTCTGGATACCGCTGCGCAGCCAGGATACGCCCGAGATCCGGCCGAGGAATACGCCGAGCAGGAAAATTATCAGCAGCGCGACGACTATTGCCGCATATAGCGGGGGTATCGGCAAAGGCAGCCCGGTCTGATCCAGGAACAGCGGCAACAGGATCGAAAGCGATATGGCCAACGGCGCCAGTCCGTTGACCAGCGCGATCAACAGCGGCACCCCGCGCGCCGCCTCGCCGTGCGCGCTGTCTTGCAAGCTGGTGATCATCGCCTCTTCGAGTTTGCCCAGTGCGCGCCGGCGTTCTGCAGCTTCGCTAACGTAGGCGCTGCTAAGGCCGCTCATGCCGAGCGCGATTGCAGCGCCCAAGCAAACATTTATAACTACCCTGAGATCGCTCGCGCCGCTGACCAGGAAACCGATGATGAGACCCAGCATCGTCAACGCCCCATCGAATCCGTTGACGACGAAATAGCGCCGCACGATATCACTGGAGCGGGTGATGCCCAGTAAAAATTTCACCTGGTCCAATAGGTTCATGGACCTTGACTGTCTTGGCCTTTACCCTGAACTTCGACTTCATCGATGCTGTGCAGCGATCCGCCTAGTTCACTGATGCTCGACTGTATCGCTTCGAAATCGATGCTGCCGCCTTCGACAACGACCTGTATGGTTTCGGTGTTTTCGTCGACCTCGAGCACCGTAACGCGCACCCGGCATTTATTGCTGGCACTTGCGATGGTACGCGCAAATTCGAGCACGTTCGGCTGGTGAGGTTTGAGCACATCAAGCACCAGCTTTTTAACAATGGCCATCTACCTTCCCCGCGTCAATCGAACCGAAGATCATACCCGATCCCTGCCGGAAGCCACAGGGGCTGTGACAGAATTACGCAGCAGGGTATATTTCATAAAAATCGTTTCCAGCCTGAGACCTACCCGCCCAGGTAAATAAAATAATACAGCAGCACCAGGGTCATACCGGTGCCGAGATTTACCAGAAAACCGTTCTTGATCATTTCACGCACGTTGACCACGCCGGTGGAATAGGCAATCGCGCTCGGCGGCGTGCCCACTGGCATCATGAAGTCGAGCGACACGCCGATTGCGATCAGCATCGCCATCGACTTTATGTCTAGCCCCAGATCGTCGGCCAGCGGCAGCATCAGCGGAATCAGAATCGCCGCCGAGGCGGTATTGCTGGCTACCATGGTCACACCGATGCCGAAAAAAACCAGTATCAGCAGCACCGCGAACAATGGAATACCCGTGATCGAGTCCTGCACCAGGCCAGCCAGCCAGGTGTCGATGCCCACCTGGTTGACCGCCGAACCCAGGCTCAGCCCACCGCCGAACAACAACAGCGTGGGCCAGGAAATTTTCGCCAGGTCGCCAACCTCGAGCAAACCCAGGGTAAACAAGGCGATAACCGGCACGAGCGCCACGGTGGCGGCGGACAAACCGGTAAACTTGGTGCTCAGCCAGCCGATCACGGTGATCAGGAAAACGAGAATAATCAATTTTTGTGAACGGTCGAGTTTGCGCTCGTGGTAGGTAAAACGGATTCTGTCGATCTCGGGTTTGTTGAACAGCGACAGCAGCAACCAGGTGAACAGCAGCGCCAGCAGCACAAAAGGCAGCGCCTTCGCCATCCATTCAACAAAATCCAGCGAGACGTTGTTCTGGTTCAGGAATTTTACCGCGATTGCGTTGGGCGGACTGCCGACCAGCGAACCGATGCCGCCGATGGTGGCGGCGTATGCCACCGCCAGCACCACCCCCTTGGCGAAGCGCGAATGTTCGTGAAACAGCCGGTTTTCCTTCAATACGATGATCGATATCGGAATCATGATCGCGGCCGAGGCCGTATTCGACATCCACATCGAAAGAAACGCCGTCACGAGCATCAGCCCGAGGACAAAAACGAGTGGCCGGTCGCCCATACGCTTTAATATTTCGTGCGCAATGCGGTAATCGATCCCGTACTTCTGCATTCCCTGCGCGAGGATAAAACCGCCGAAAAATAAAACGATCACAGGATCGAAATACGGCTGAAACACGGCCTCGGCGGTAAAATCGCCGAACGCGAGCAGTAAAAAAGAGCCGATCAGCGCAGAGACGAACAGCGCAATCACTTCAGAAACCCAGAGAATTACGACCGCAACCAGCGTAGCGGCAACCACCGCCTGGTTAGGCTCTGCTTGCGGCCAGGCCCAGTAGACCGCGATAAATGCCAGCACGGCAAGCAGGAACGCCCACCATTTGGAGTTGCCCCCGGCATTGGCTTTTTTTTCTGTGGTTTTACCTGTTTCCATTAGCCCGATTTTCTCTGCCGCAGCAGGAATTCTGATCACAATACACCGTTTAACCGTTCAACAATTGAGTCCGGTCAATTCGCGGATGGTGATTCGGTGGCAATATGAAATTTGACGAGTTATTTAAAATGGGTTTTAAGCCTTTTTTTATAATGATATTTGGACTTTATTCACGAAACAGCTGCTGAGGATTTGATAGAATGGATTTTAAAGAAGTGATTTCGATAGCGGGTTACGGCATCGAAACTATCGGCGTTTTGGTCATCATTGTCGGCTCGGCAGCGGCGTCATTTCGTTTTTTGTCTAGATTTCGCAAGGAGCCCGAAGGTGTTGCCTACGACGCCGTTCGGCGTCAGCTCGGGCGTTCGATCATCCTCGGCCTGGAATTTCTCATTGCCGGGGATATCATTCGCACGGTGATCGTCGCTGACACCTTGACCAACGTAACGATACTGGGATTGATTATCCTGATCAGAACTTTCCTCAGTTTTTCCCTGCATTTCGAGGTCGAGGGGCGATGGCCATGGGAGACTGCCAGACTATCGGGGAAAGATTAAGAGATCCTGTTGCGGCCTTACGGGTCGAGAATATTTTAAGGAATAAACATGAACAACCAATTGAACGACAAGCAAATACATCGATTAAGAGAACAGCTGGAAAATCAATTCAACGCCTTGTGGAGTGAAATTGGTTCAGAACTGAAAGGATCGGCCAAAGAGCGCTTCCTGCAAATCGCCGGCGAGGTTCATGATCTGGAGGATAGTTCGGTTGCTGACCTGTTTGCCGACCTGAATATGACGATACTCGACAAGCACGTGCAGGAAACGCGGGATATCAATAGCGCGTTGATTCGGATCGACAAGGGGACTTACGACATTTGCAACGACTGTGGCGAATCAATCGACTTCGATCGCCTGATCGCCTATCCGACAGCGACACGCTGTGTGCGCTGCCAGGATGTCTACGAGAAAACCCACGTCGAAGGAATGCATTCCAAGCTTTGAAACTTTAGGGGACAGACCACGCTTTCCTAAGCATTAAACTATAAACGTGGTCTGTCCCCTTAAATCCTATTTCAGTATTCTAGTGTGACTTATCGGCCTTGTTACCGTATCCAGCGCTATTCCCTGTTTCAGCATCTGCATGATTCCCACCGCTTCGAGATAATTGTTCGCGCGAAAGAACTTTCCGTGCTCGAAATCAAGTTCGTCCAGATCATTCGTCATGATATTTCGATTCCTTACTGCTATGACGGGTATGCCTTGTCTTATACAGGCCAGAACGGGTAATCCCACACAACCATCGGGAATAAGCACACAGGATACATCGCTGGCATTGAATCCCTTCTCGTAGGATACGATTCCGGGACTCTTGTGCAGACCCTTCAATACACAATGGATATGCCGAATTGAACCTGCAACAGGAGCCAGTCTCGGTTCGAAAACACCGTGATGCGGGGCGTCTCCCTGGGGAGCAGGGGCATGCGCGCACGGCTTATTGAAGAGCTCCACCGCAGCGTGTGTCATCATCGCTTCGATGCCACCGGTCGGGTTCACTGCTACATCCTGATATTCCCTGTCGGGATTAAAATATTCACGATACCAATCCGTATCCCGCTCTACATGAGTAGACAAAGCTATCGCTTGATAAGGATCGCCATACTTGTCTATGGTCTCGAAGAGATTCTCCATATGTTCCAACGCACCTACTGCCCTGCCTGATTTGGACAGGCCAATCGTGCAAGATGTCAATTTCTCCATCTCGAAAATGTCCGAATCGAGACCCAGCGTAATCCTTGCCGTCGAAACGGCATTGCGTATTTCCTCGTTGTATCTGAGGGCGCCCTTGTCAACCAGGGTTAAAATTCTGTTTGCTCTTACTTTTTGCAAGCCGACCTGTCCCATGAGAAGCCGGGTAACCGTGCTACCTTCGACGTACTGGGTATTTGGAAGCATTTCGTTATAGTCGGTCGCATTGACAACGTTAGGATGGGTAATCAGCGCATCGCAAGCCGAGGCCACTAATCTGCATACTGCATTTCCATCCCCTTCGTGACCACCTATCTCGCAGCCGATACCGGTAGGAATGATCAGGACTGCATTAAAGTTATCAGTGTTTTCGCGTTCTCGTTGGCGAAAGGCAAATATTCCGGGTTTCTCCGAGGACCATGGATTGGAACTATCGATCTCGAGAAAATCGACTTCCAGAAACCGCTGCCCGTCGTCGCAACCACAAACGATAAAACGAATGGCATGTTCGCCATACTCGCGGATTTTTGCATCCAGGTTTTCAAAGGTTAGCTCTTCCTCTTTGTTTATTCTTATCTCTTTGTGATAGACCCTCATGATCTCTTCTCCGGGTTGGGTAACTCTAATTGGGTCAGTCTTTAGGGTACAGACCACGTTTTCCCGAGCATTAAACTACAAACGGAGCCTGCCCCCTATACACGATATCGACAGCAGGTGATGCAGGTCAACTAATAGCCGGACAGCTATTTGTAAGCTTCGGTAATTGTAAGGAATAGCAATGCGGATTTTATCGTCATTATTCCGTCTGATACCGGCACTGGCCGCGCTGTTAATGATCTCGCCGGCCGGTGCCGACGAGGGCGGCAAGGCATACCTGATCGAGCTCGAGGGTACGATCGGGCCTGTCACCCAGGAACTCGTCACACGGGGTATCGCCGAGGCTGAACAGGACCATGCCGCCATCGTTATCCTGCAAATGGACACGCCCGGCGGCCTGGATCATTCGATGCGGGAAATCATCAAGACCATCCTGGATGCCCAAGTGCCGGTTGTAACCTGGGTCTCGCCGCAGGGATCACGCGCCGCCAGTGCGGGCACCTATATCCTATACGCCAGCCACATCGCGGCGATGGCCCCGGCGACCAACCTGGGCGCGGCGACACCGGTGCAGATCGGCGGACTACCCAAACTGCCTTCCCAACCGTCGCAGCCGGGGGAAGAAAAGCCGGACGACGACGGTAAAACCGACATGGAACGCAAGATCCTCAATGACGCGATCGCCTACATCAAGGGCCTGGCGAAACTCAGGAACCGCAATGAACAATGGGCCGAGCAGGCAGTGCGCGAGGCCGCCAGCCTGAGCGCGGAGGAAGCGCTGGAGCTGAATGTCATCGACCTGGTCGCGGCCGATCTCAACGACTTGCTGAGACAGCTCGACGGGCGCGAAATCAACGTCAAGGGACGCATCGTGGTACTCGACACCGATGCCATGGTCGTCGAACGCATCACTCCGGATTGGCGCTCCGAGCTGCTCGCCATCATCACCAATCCCAACATCGCCTACGTACTGATGCTGATCGGTATTTACGGGCTGATTCTCGAGTTTTCCAACCCGGGGGCGATTTTGCCGGGCGTGACCGGTGCAATTTGCCTGTTGCTCGCGCTCTACGCCTTCCAGGTGCTGCCGGTCAACTATGCCGCGCTCGCGCTTCTCGCGATCGGGCTCGCGTTCATGATCTCGGAGATATTCGTCACCAGCGGCGGCATCCTCGGCATCGGCGGTGTAGTCGCGTTCACCGTCGGCTCGATCATGCTGTTCGACGATGATTACCTGGCCGTGTCGATCCCGATGATCGGCGGCACCGCGCTGGTCGCCGCCGGATTCATGCTGTGGATACTGAGGCGTTTCGCCACGCTCAGGCGCGCCCAGGTGGTCAGCGGCGAGGAATACATGATCGGCCATATCGGCACCGTGCGCGAGGCGTTCGACGCCCGCGGGCGGATCGACCTCGATGGCGAAAACTGGATCGCGGAAACCCGCGTTCCGCTGGACGCGGGGCAAAAGGTGCGCGTCACCGCCGTCGATAAACTGATACTGAAAGTCGAGCCGGTCGAGAAATCGTCCGAGGAGGAATAAACATGTTTTTATTAGAATACATTACGCCCGCGATCATACTCTTTGCAATTGTTGTTTCTGCAATCCGAATCCTCCGGGAATACGAGCGTGGCGTGATTTTTTTCCTCGGCCGTTTTCAGAAGGTCAAGGGCCCGGGGCTGATAATCGTTATACCGTTCATCCAGAAAATGGTGCGGGTCGACCTGCGCGTCATCACCTATGACATCCCGACCCAGGACCTCATATCGCGCGATAACGTGACCGTGCAGGTCAGCGCGGTATTGTATTTCCGCGTGGTCGATCCGGAACGCGCGATCATCCAGGTGGAACAATTTTTCGAGGCCACCAGCCAGCTGGCACAGACCACGCTGCGCTCGGTGCTGGGCCAGCACGACCTCGACGAAATGCTGTCGCAACGGGACAAGTTGAACGCTCACATTCAGAAAATCCTCGATGAGCAGACGGCTTCCTGGGGCATCAAGGTCACCAATGTCGAAATCAAGCATATCGACCTGAACGAGAGCATGATCCGCGCCATCGCCAAGCAGGCCGAAGCCGAACGCGAGCGCCGCGCCAAGGTCATTCACGCCGAGGGCGAACTGCAGGCATCTCAAAAGCTGCTGGAGGCGGCGGAGGTCATGTCGAAAAATCCGCAGACCCTGCAGCTGCGCTACCTGCAAACCCTCAACGACATATCAAACGAAAATGCCACGACGATCGTGTTTCCGATACCGATTGATATTATGAAACCGTTCACCGGACCGAAGCCGGAAACTGTCGAAAAGAATTAGCGAAAATAACTAGGGGGACTGACCACTTTTTACAGCCAGATTTGGAGACAGCATAACTGTTTTGATCCCGAGGAAGAGGCAAACAGGTATACCGTGGAACTAATTCACTCGGGCGCGGGGCGCAGCAGTGCGGCGTTCACCTCATAACTCGAGCCGTCAAGGGCGCGAATGCTGATCTCCCACAGCTCTTCGTCCGGAATACTGGTGCGTTCATGGCCCGGCAGCTCGAACTCGTCGTCGACCTGTACACCCCACTGACGCACGTGGCGAACCGCCTTTACCGGTATTCGCCCAACGTCGAAACGGTCGCGGAACTCCCTGGGTAGCGACTCATCCGCAAACACAACATAGCCACGCCGTTCGATGGCGGCGACTTCGTCGGGCAGCCTGGTCGTAGGATCGTTCATCATTGCATACTCCTTCGGTTACACCGCACGCACACTCCGTAAATCCCGAAACAGTATACCAGTTTCTTTACCTATGGCTTTCAAACTGTGGTGACAGTTTACTTAACTCACCCGGCTTGCCGGCCTGGGGCCGGTCTCTAACTTTTTTTAAATCGCTTCCGGGGAGAAGTCGAGCCTGATTCAACTTTTCGGGAGTCAAATCCTAGGACAGACTACATTTCTTGAATAACTAATTAAAACGTGGTCTGTCCCCTATACTAAACCTCTCCCAATAAGGCGCGCAGTCCGGGGACTTCGCGTTTCAATTCCTCGAGTGAGGTTTCCGCCGAATCCAGGTTAATAACCCGGTTAACGCCCGCTGCACAGACAACCATCGCGGTGGCTTCGATCCGCGCGAAAAGCCAATAAAATCGACCGGATTTCTCCGCATTGCAATGGACCGCCTCGATGGCAATTACCCTGATCTTGTCGTCGGCATGAATTTCGCTGGCGCGCAGCTTCCGCATCGATCGCCCCGGACTATTCATGCGGCCTGACGCATTCGTTGCATGCCGCGCCAGAAGGATGGTGAACACAACAAGCCGAGCACGAGATATAACAGTTGCAGCGGAATCACGCTGATTTTGCCGCTGCTGTCGAGTTCAAATACGGCATCGATGAATTCCGGTTCGAGTGCGATCGACGCATCCTCGATATTGGCCAGCAGGCCGGACAAGGGCCCGAACAGCGCCCATAACTGCCCGGTCTCGGCCGGATCGCCCAGGCCGACCCGGATTCGAAGATTTAGATCCCGTTTCCGAAACGCACGCCAGATATCGCGCCCGAATCGCAGTGTCCGTTGGCGAAAGGATTTTTGCCGCAGCGCAGCCAGCGGGTTGGATTTTTTACGCGCCGTTTTGGCCCTGGGCCGGGTCGCGTCGTCGGATATCTTTATTTTCGGGGCGGACGCGTTGCCCCGCGGTGGCGCCAGCCGCACGCGAACGAGGCCGAACAGCCATTCCAGCCTGGCCTCGCCGCGTAGTTTTTGCTGCCAGTTGAGCTCGTAAGTCAGGGTGACCGGGACCGCTAGCAAGGCCAACAATACCAACAGGACTATTGCCGTGGCGGACAACACCGGAGCGCACGCCGATCAATCGTTGTCCTTGGCGCCCTTGGTGGTGGCCACCTTGCCGATGGACTCGGCGACCTTTTCCAGTACCGACGCGGTGCCGGATTTGATCGGTTCGACGCGTACACCGTCGGCATTGATAATGACCAGCGCCACCGGCTTGACGCCGCCACCGCCGCCGGTCCCGCCGCCCTGCCCGCTGCCCTTGTTCGGTTCCGTGCCCTTGCCGCCGCCGACGCCAAAACCGAAACCGACATTAATCAGTGGGATCAGCGTGTTACCTTCAACCGTGATGGGTTCACCCACGACCGTTTTGCTGTTGAGCATGCGCTCGATTTCGGCTACCGCCTTGTCGAACAGGTTTTCGATGTCTTGCATTGTATTCTCCTATGATCGGTAAGCCGCAGTTAATCACTCGTTCCGGCATCGCGTATTGACGTGAGTCAGGCATTCCTGTCATCGGCTGGTGTAATTTGGGATTTTGATATCGATTGGCCAGGCGACGGCGGGATTAAAAAGCAAACCAGTGAAACAAGGCAAAGCAAAATATGGATACCTTTTTATAGCGGCGAATATCGTTTATCTATTCTTCGTTATCAGGGGTTTGCCCAATCACCATTACCTGGACTGGACGCGGGAATTTCAGATCGGAGATTGCATTGCAATCATCATATTCACCATCCCCCTGGTTTGCCTGGTCCTCAAATGGCTCTCCCGCAAGCAAGACTATGTTAAAGATTCAATCTGGTTTGCCTTTTTTACTTCGGTTCCGTTTCTGATTTACGACTCGCTTTATCTCGGTATCTTCAAGGGCTTCGGTTTCAGTTATTTTCGTGAATTCTGGTTTTTGACCATCTTTTATTTCATTGTCTGGGTAGAGATGCCGCTCATCGGCTATCTCATGCAAGTCGATGATCCGAAGATTACGAAAAAGCATTTGCTGATGTTATTGATCGCTGTCGTGGCTTGGTGGCTGAATTGGTGGGAAGGATCCTACAGCCATCATTATCTGGACCTGGCATTGAATATGAAGCTTGCACATCTCATCAACATCGTATTGATGCTGTTGCCGATTATTTACCTTGTGCTCAAATTTCATTCCAGCAAAGCACAGTACTTCAAAGATGCCATTTTTCTGACGCTCTACCTGATGTTCATATTCGTGCTGTTCGACTTCTTCTATTTCGCAATTTCACAGGATCATGGTTTGCGTTATTTAGTCGATTACTGGTTCGTTACCGTGCTTTACGTCATTTTCTGGATCGAAATCCCGTTAGTCGGCAGGGTGATGCAAAAAGATATTTGAGCAATTTCGATGACAGTTTACCTGTTTCGGCATCGAGGAATCGGCAAATGGGTATACTGTCCCCGGAACTGGTAGGTCGATTTACCGGGCAGCAGCCAGTCCTTTCTGTACCGCTTCTCTATCCTGGATAAGCTTCGCCCAGCGTAATACGTTGCTGTACGAACCCGTGTCCAGGAATTCGGCGGCATCGTAAACTTTACCCAGTGCCAATCGCCCGTACCACGACCAGATCGCAATATCGGCGATCGAATAGCCGCTGGCACACATACTTTCACGCTCGGCCAGGTGACGATCCAGTACATCAAGTTGACGCTTGGTTTCCATGGCATAGCGGTTGATCGGATATTCCATCGGGTAGGGTGCATACTTGTAGAAGTGTCCGAAACCGCCGCCGAGGAATGACGCACTGCTCTCCTGCCAGAACAGCCAGGAAAGGCATCCCGTGCGCTCCGCCGCATCCTGCGGCAGCAAAGCACCGTATTTCTCTGCCAGGTAGAATAGAATCGCACAGGACTCGAACACGGATTGCGCGGGGGATTGGGACTGATCGAGTATGACCGGAATTTTCGAGTTCGGGTTGAGCTTGACGAAATCGGAACCGAATTGCTCGCCTTTGCCGATATCGATGCGGTGCAGATCGTAGGCCGCATCCGTCTTACCCATTGCCAGCAGTTCTTCCAGCATGACCGTGATCTTGATGCCATTGGGCGTGCCCAGCGAGTACAGTTGTATCGGTTTATCGCCGATCGGCAGGGTTTTCTCATGGGTCGGCCCGGCGATCGGGCGGTTGACGCCGGCCCATGTGCCGCCGCTTTCCTTGTCCCATGTCCAGACTTTCGGTGGGGTGTAGTCGCTATCGCTCATCGTGTGGATCTCAGGTTTCGGTGATTTCAGTGGATAATAAATCAATCGGCACTTGCTTGTGGATTTAAACGATGCCGGGATTTTTGGTCATTCACGGATAAACAATCGACACGGTTTGGCCTTATAATGACTTGCCCACTCACCAACATCCCCAATCCGGAGGATTTCTTATGGCCGCCTATTTGATTTTCACGCACAAAGTTACCGATGCCGACACGTTGAACAACGTCTATCTCCCCAAAGCCGTCGAGACACTGGGGCCCTACGCCCCGGAAATTCTCATCGTCGACGAAAACATCGAGGTGATCGAAGGCGATACCGGCGATACCCGCACCGTCATGCTGAAATTCAAGGACCGGGACGAGGCGAAACGGTGGTACAACTCGCCCGAGTACCAGGCCATCGTCAACCTGCGAATGGATTCCATCTCAGGCGCTCGCGCGGTACTTTGCGACAGCTTCGAGGGATAACAGGCCTGACCGCTAAAGTGTGGTCGATGAGAAAAAATCAGATCTCGATGTCCTGCGCATAGCAGATATATTCCAGCAGCGGTTTCGCGGCCCTGAAGGTTTTTTCCACCTCGCCCACAAAACCGTCGTCGAGAATGATTTCGGGCGGCTCGCGACGCATCAGGAAAAAGCTTTTACGCTTGAGGTCCTCGATGTGCTCGTGCTCGGCATCGAAACCGCGCGGCGGGCGCTTCAAACCCTCGCCGCCGATGCCGCCGAAGAATTTCTTCACCGAGCGGCTCGACTTGATCCGCCGCCATGCGTGCGGGTTATCGACGATGGTATTGCGTATTTTCAACAGCTCGCTGCCAGGCGGCAGCCAGATGCCGCCACCGAACACGGCCTCCTCGGCGGAGAGATGCACATAGAAACCCACCGTATGCGCATCCTTGCCCAGTTCATGGCGAAATTGACAGGCCGCATGCAGTTTGTAGGGGCGTTTGTCTTTGGAGAAACGTACATCGCGGTAAATGCGAAACATCGAGCCGCCGTGGGGGCGTGAATCGGCAATAAAATGCGGCGAAATCCTCTTAAGCCGAGGTGCCATCGCATCGATGAAAGCGCACATTGGTTGCACCACCGCCTGCTGATAGCCCGGTTTATGTTCGTTAAACCAGTCTCGATTATTATTTTTCGCCAGTGCCTGGTAAAAATCGAAGAATTTCGGCGTGAACATATTCAGTTCTCAAGTGGTTGGTCCGGTAACAAGCCGGGGAATTAAAGTGTGCACAAACCTTCGGGGAAATTGGAGGGCAGTATACCAAATTAAGTCAGCTCAACTTTCGGGCCGGGCTCGATGAAACAAGTATACTGTCCCTCGAATTCCTGGAGCGGGATCTACTGAACCCGTAATATTGATTAAACTGTTATCCTGATTCTGGAATGGTAATCGACTTATTTAATCGCCGAAACAGGAAATGATAAGACCAGGACCCTTCGGGCGCGGATTGGCCGCGGTCGCCATGCTCGCGTGGTCGGGTTTAGCCATCACGGCACAACCCTTCGCCGATGTGCATGTGCATTTCAACTGGGACCAACGGGAACTGATCGACGCCGAGCAGGTTGCCGCGAAGCTACAGGCCGCAGGTGTTGAATTCGCAGTCGCCGCGGGAACGCCGTCCGAACTCGCGCTCGAGCTCGCCCGCGCTTCGGGTGGCCGTGTCATCCCGCTATTTTCGCCCTATATTCACGAACTGGGGCGCCGCGACTGGCACCTGGACCCGCGCGTCGTCGCCAGGGCGGAGGCCGGATTAAGTGCGGGCGACTACTACGGAATCGGCGAAATTCACTTCATGACCGGGTTTAAGCCAGGTCTCGATAATGGCGTGTTTGTGCAGTTGATGGCGCTCGCGGTCGAGTACCGGGTGCCGGTGCTGATACACATCGATTCGGGCAACGAAGCAGCCTTCATGGCAGTCTGCCGCGCCTACCCGTCGCTGGATCTGCTGTTCGCACACGCCGGCGGCAATCTGTACCCGTCACACATCCGGCGCATCGTCGAGGCCTGCCCGAACGCATGGATCGAGTTCTCCGCACGCGACCCGTGGCGCTTCGGCGGACTGGCGGGCGAAGACGGTCGCCTGCTGCCGGAATGGCGCGAGCTGGTACTCGAACACCCGGACCGTTTCGTCACCGGCACCGACCCGGTCTGGCGGGTCACACGAACCCAATCCTGGGATCTCGCCGACGACGGCTGGGATTACTTCGAACAGCTGATCGCCTGGCACCGCGCCTGGCTCGCGAACCTGCCCGAAGATGTGCGGCGCAAAATCAGCGTGGAAAACGCGCGGCGACTCTTCAGGCGGGAATAAAAATTACGAAAAGAGGACAGAGGGATGAAATGGTAATCCCTCCGTATCCTTTTTTCTAAAAGTGACAATCACCTCAATTCCATATTAAGTAAACGGTCATCATTATTTGAAAATCTATGAGAACTACAGAATTTTCTGAATCACGAAGATAGTATCGCAGCTTAATTTCAGGCGGCGGTCTTGTGCGAAGCGTCGACCGCGGCCGGGGTAGTCGACGCAGGTCGAGCCAGTCCCAGGCAGGCCATGGTCAGCGCCGGCAGGAAAGTCAGGGTAACGATCGCGGTGCCGACAAGACCGAACAGCACGATCGCGCCGAGTCCACGATAGAGCTCGGTGCCCTCCCCGGGAATCAGCACCAGCGGCGCCAGGCCGCATACCGTGGTCAGCGTCGTCATCGCGATTGGGCGCAGCCGGATTGCAACTGCTTCGCGCACGGCATCCCGGGCCGCCATTCCCTGTTCGCGGAAATTGACCATGGCCTGGTGCACGATCAGGATCGGATTGTTGACCACGGTGCCCATCAGGATCAGGAAACCGAGCATCGTGATCATGTCGAAGGATTGATGGATCGAACCCAAACCGATCAACGGTAGCGCCGCGCCGACCTGGTTCATCAGCCACAGGCCGACGATGCCGGAGGCGATACCGAGCGGGATCGTCGTCATGATCAGCAGCGGATAGCCCCAGTGCGTCAGAATCGCGACCAACACCAGGTAAATGATCGCCAGCGCAATCAGGTAGTTGGCGGAGAGCGACTGGCGCGTTGCCTCGAGTGCATCGCTGGCGCCGGAGATCAGAATCTTGACGTTACTCGGAATTTTGCCTGCATCCTGCAGATTCCTGACGACGTCTTTTTTGACCAATTCGAGCCCGGTTTCGAGCGCAATGTTGTCCGGCGGAATGATCGACAGCGTTACCGTGCGTCCGCCATCCACGCGGCGAATATCGCTGGTGTCTACCGATTCTACAATGCGTGCCAGCGAGGCGAGCGGAACCACCGCTTTTGCCGGCGTGTAGATCGGCAATTGTTCAAGCGTATCGAGCGCGGCACCCGTAGCGGCGGCGCTGTATGCATAGATGTCGATCTTTTCATCGTCGATAAAGAATTCGTCGATGTAGGCACCGTCGGTCAGCGCAGCGACGGTGAAACCCATGTCGGCAGCGGTCAGGCCGGTTTGTTGCAACCGATCCCAGTAAGGCCGGATTTCGATCATCGGTTGCGACAGCGTCAGCGAGCGCGGCTGCGAGCGCACGCGCGGTTTTTTCAATACTTCGCGCGCACGTGTCTCGATGACCGCGGCCACGCGATATATGTCGGCCAACGAAGGACCCGAGATGTCGAGATCGATGCTGCGGGTACCGCCGCTGTTGCTGGTGATGATCGAACCGCGCGCGACGAAGGAGCGCATGCCGACATAGGATTCGAACTTGCGGTTGACTGCGTCCATCAACGCCTTGATATCGTGCGGATCCTTCGTCTGGGCGATAACGAATAATCGGGTTGCCTGCACGCTGACGTTGACGTAGAGCAGCGCCGGCACTTCGGTTTCGCCGCGCTGGAACTGCGCCGGGTCGTGCTCGAGAAACGGCAGCATCCAGGCCTGGATTTCCTCGCCGATGCGAGTCATGGTGCCGAGATTGTAGCCCGTCGGCGGCGCCAGGTTGGCGAACATCTTCGGTTCCTCGCCCTCAGGCAGGTACTCGGCAGGCGGCGTCAGGTAGACGATGACCGACGCGCAAACACCGACCACGACAGCAATTACGCCGGCACGGCGCAGTGGCGAAGCGATCATCCAGTCAACACCGCCGGTCACCCGTTCGCGCCAACCGGCAGACACCGCCGCGGACCCGCTTTTGGCACCGAAAACCTTGACCGCCGCGGCCGGGATGACCGCGATCGCAACCAGCATCGAGGCGATGATCGACGCCGAAATCGCGATCGCGACATCGGAATAGAGTTGGCCTGCCTCCTGCTCGATAAAACCGATCGGCACAAACACCAGCACCGTGGTCAGGGTCGACGCTAGCACCGCCGGCCAGACCTTGCGCACGCCTTCGACCGCGGCGTGCCAGCGATCCAGCCCGCGCCGCCAGGCGTTCTCGATGCTTTCGAGCACGACGATGCTGTTGTCCAGCGTCATGCCGATCGCAAACGCAACGCCGGCGAGCGAAATCACGTTGATCGTGCGCCCGGCGAGAATCAGCCCGGTAAACGCGGCGATGGTACAGATCGGAATCCCCATGACGCCGATCAGCGTAACGCTTAAGCGGCGTAGAAACAGGAACATGACCAGGCTGGCGAGCGCGGCGCCGATCAGCAGGTTGGTCCAGACGTTATAGATCGACGCCTCGACGTAACCGACGTCGTCGGCCAGCAGGCGCATCTCCATGCCTGCCGGATTCAGCACATCGCGGTTGATTTCGTCGACCAGCGGCATCATTCCGCGTTTGATGTCGATCACGTTGGAGCCGGCCTGGCGGCGTACCGACATGCCGAGCGCGGTGCTGCCGTTGGTATAGAAAAAGCGGTTGATTTCGAAGTGGCCGAGCCTGACCTCGGCGATTTCGCCAAGCCGAATAAACGCGTCGCCGCTGGCGTCGACGATGACCTGTTCTAAGTCCTCGATACTGTCGAAGCGACCGATGGTGCGCAGCAGGTAGCGCCGCTTGCCGGACTCGATTTCACCGCCGGAAATATCGCGGTTACGTTCGCGTATCGCCTGCCGTATCTGGCCCATGGTCAGGTTGCGCTCGGCCAGTCGCACCGGGTCGACGAGGACCTGGATCTGGCGCGCGGCACCGCCGTAGGTCGAAACCTCGGACACTCCTGGCACGGTTTCGAGGCGGGAGGCGACATTGTCACGCACGAAATCCTGCAGCGGCGCCATGTCCAGGTTACGTGGGTTACCGGCCAGCGGCATGACGCGAAAGTACATGAACGAGTTCGACGAAAACGAGGTTGCATAGATGCGCGGCTCGTCGACGTTGTCCGGGTAAGCGGACACGCGATTGAGCGCGTTGATGACGTCGATCAGCGTCTGGTTCAGATCGATGCCGAACGGAAACTCGAGCTCGACGCGCGCGCGGCCGAAAGAGGCCGACGACACGATACGCTGCAGGCCCGGTACGCTGCGCAGCTGTTCTTCCTGCTCAATCAGTATTTCCTTTTCGACGTCCTGCGGCGTCGCGCCGGGCCAGATCGTACGCACCGAGATCGTGCGCACCTCGAGGTCCGGAATCATCTGCACCGGGATGCGCGTGGCCGCAACCAGGCCAAGCACGGTAACGATTAATGTCGCGACCGTGATCAGGATGCCGTGCCTGACCATCTTTTCGAACATAGTTTAGCTATCCGCCTCGCGCAGGATGACCGTCTGCCCTTCGTAAAGCGATTCGTTACCACGCACAACCACCAGCGCACCCGCCTCGAGACCACTGGTGATCGCGACGCGGCCGCCGAAACTTAGCCCCGTCTGCACTCGCAGTTCGCGCACCCGGGCCTGCTCGCCACCCGCGTCCGCGATCCACACCGTGACGCGACCGTCGGGGTAGCGAATGATCGCATCGCGCGGCACGACGACACCGCGTTCGCCGCTGTCGAGACGCAACACGCCGCTGGCCGACATCCCGGGCGCGAGCCTCACTTCGGTATTGTCGAGCGCCGCGCGGATCAAAAACGTGCGGCTAACCGGGTCGGTAACCGGAACGATTCGATCGAGACGGCCGTCAAATAGTTGGCCGGGCAAGGCGTCGAGCTGGACGCGCAGGCGGGTCAAATCGCCAATTTTCGCGTAAACCGATTGCGGCGCCTGGAAATCGATGCGTAACTCGTCCAGCGCAACTAGCTCGATCACGGTCTGGCCGGGCTGAATCCACTCGCCCCGCTCTACCAGCTTGCGGCTGACCACCCCGGCAAAGGGCGCGGTCAGGCGATGACGTTCGAGCCGAGCGGCCTCGCGTTTCTCTTCAGCCTGGGCGCGCCGAAGGCTGGCCACATCGATCTGGACCTCGGCCGCGATCGATTCGGCTACCGACAGACTCTGAACTTCCCCGAGCTTACGCGCCTCGGCGAGGCGCCGGCGTGCATCGGCGAGTTCGTGCCGCGCCTGTTCCGTGGACGCCCGCGCCGCCTCCAGCGTTAGCGCCTCGAGTTCCGAGTTGAGCCGCAGTATCTGCGCGCCGGCGTCCACGTGATCGCCCGGCTCGACTCCGATCTCATCGACGATGCCGCTGACCTCGGTGGACAGTTCGGCAATGCGCGGAGATACGACGGTGCCGGTCAATGGCACCTCCTCGATCAACGCGGTCTGCTCAGCGCGGCTAACGAGAACGGTGGGGGCATTTTGCTGCGCCGTTGCGAGCGAAACGCCGAACAGCCACAATGCCAGCAGGCAACCGGCCGGGATAGACCAGCTTATGTCGGACCGCCTCGTTTTCATCGTTTCCTCATGCGCCACGGACAAACAAAACCATAAAGTATCACCTACTGCAAAAAATGGCGATCTGCACAAGCCCCTGGGATTATTTCGAACAGCTGATCGCCTGGCAACGCGCCTGGCTCGCGGACCTGCCTGAAGACGTGCGGCGCAAGATCAGCGTGGAAAACGCGCAGTGACTATTCGGGCGGGAGTAAAGCGGTTAAGGTGACAATTAACTTATACTCGCAGTGCAGAAATCAGTTAACTGTCACCAATTCGGATCAAGCTTTCCCTCTGAAGATCTCGATCAGGCTCGCGTTATCCTTATCGAGGTAACCGGCAGCCGAGGCGCGTTGGTATAGCCCGAGTATGAAATCAGGAAATTCGGTGTTTATTCCAAGATCACCGGCCAGAGCACGAATGGCAGACGCTGCCTCGATCGAGGTTCCGACCGTGGCCGCGATATCCTTCTCGTAGTCGCCGCTTTCAACGACCCTGGCCAGGTGGCGGGCCCGATCCCCCTGCGGGAACATACCGGCATATTCCGCGAGGGGCACGCCTTCCGACTCGCAGATATGAATCCCGTAGACAATCGCAACCGTGTTGGCGACCAGCCGGGATACGAGCGCCATGTCGAGCGCCGCCGCGGCTCCTATGGTCGCCCCGAGATAGCGAATATCGCCGCCGAGGTGATCGATAAACCCGGCGCATTCGTCGTAAACCTCGCGTGATCCCGCCACCAGCAGTTGCCCCTCGGCGGTACCGATCGATGGCGGATAAACCATGATCGAGCAATCGAGGTAACGCCCCCCGTGCCGATGGGTCCAGGCTTCGGCGTCCCGGGCTTCGGCCGGCGTACCGGTACTCATCTGGATAACAGTGCAACCGGACAGCAGCGGAACGATCTCGGGATCGTCGAGCAGCGCACGGGTAGCCGCGTAACCGTGGATGCAAACCATGATGCGAGGGCTCGCCTCGATCGCCTGTTTCAGGCTTTCGGCCACGGTAGCGCCCAACGCCGCCAGGTCTCCGGTTTTATCTGCAGACCGGTTCCAAACCGTCAAATCGCACCGATGATCGATCAGCGTCCGCGCGATGGCGGATCCCATGGCGCCCAACCCAACCAACGTCAACTCACTCATTGCAGACCCTCCCCTTTCGAGCAATCCTGTGATATTCCGGATATTCCGGGGACAGTATACCTATTAGGGGACAGACCCTGGTTTTAGTTAAAGCCCAGGAAAACGTTTTCTATCCCCTATTTGCCACGGGCAGCAATGTCAATCCTAATGACTGTCCCCGTATTGCATTGATCTGATCCATCAGGTCCTGGCGAACGTAATAAAGGTTAGTTAAATCCAGTTGGCCGATACGGCATATCAAATGAGGCAATAATCCCGATCATGAACCCTGTAACGGAATCATCGACACGAAACACCCTGGTCCGCCCACTCATTGCGGCGCTGGTCACGCTTGCGCTCGGCGGTTGCAGTTTGCTGGGTATTCGCACCGCCGAAGAGGCGGCCTACGTCGTGGTGAGCAACCAGGACGATATCGAGTTGCGCGAGTACGCCGCCTACATCACGGTCGAAACGACTGTCAACGCTGAATTTAAAGATGCAGGTAACCGCGCTTTCCGCAAGCTGTTCGACTATATCTCTAGCGAAAACCGGACCCGACAGAGCATCGAGATGACCGCACCGGTGATCGCGAGCGAGACAGGTACCGCCGATGGCGAGTCCATCGAAATGACCGCCCCCGTCGTCACTACGAAACAGCAGAACGGCTGGCGCTACGCCTTCGTGTTGCCGGCACGTTACACGATCGACAATGCGCCACTGCCCGTAAGCGAGGATCTCAGTCTTGTAGAGAACAAGCCGAAGCGCGTCGCGGTGCTGACCTTTACCGGATCGTGGCGGGAATCCGGTTTCAGGCAACAGCTCGACCGGCTACAGGGCTGGATAGAGAGCAACCAGCTAGAATCCGCCTCGGAGCCGCGCTTCGCCGGTTACGATCCGCCCTGGGCGATACCCTTTCTGCGCCGCAACGAAATCATGATCGACATAAAATCCTGACAGGATTACCAGCTTGAAACGAAAGACTTACCTATGCTGAGAGCCATACCCGTAAAATCCCGCGTAGCCAGGGGCTTACTCGCCGTTCTCGGAATGTGGCTCGGCACGGTGGTTATCGCGGCAGCCGCGCCAGCCGCCTCCGAGCAGGGCGAGAACCGGGCGCGGATCGAGCCAACGGGTTTTTTCTACGGCGGCGCGCTCGGTGTGCGCCGCGAGATTTATGCCGACTACGAGCGTCGCATTATCCCCTTGCCCGTCATCGGCTACCGCGGCGAAAAGCTGCGAGTGTTCGGCCCCTTCGTCAGCTACGAGGTCGGGCACGCCGGCGCAATGGATCTCGATGTCAGGTTGAGCCCCCGTTTCAGCGTTTTCGACGAATCCGACAGCGATAACTTTGACGGCATGGAAGAACGCGAGTTTTCGATGGACGCAGGCTTCGGCCTGACCTGGGCACGCGACGACTGGAAACTCGAGCTGGCCGGCCTGCGAGACGCGCTCGATCGCTCGAACGGAAAGGAATGGAGCGCGACCCTCGGGCGCGCGTACCGCGCCGGCACGCTGTTGCTCGAACCGGCTATCGGTTTGAGTTACCTCGACCGCCGACACGTGGATTATTACTACGGTGTCGATACAAGCGAGGCCACGGGTTCGAGGCCCGTGTATCGCGGCGACAGTGCGCTGAACACCACGCTCGGACTGACCCTCGCTACACCCGCCCTGTTCGGCGGGCTGACGCGCATCGGTATCGAGAACACCTGGTACGATTCGCCGATCGAGGACAGCCCCATAACCGACGCGGATTCGAACCTCAGCGTCTTCATCGCGTTCTCGAAATTCTTCGATAAGTAGTCCCGACCTCACGGAGATAGAAGTTAAATTAAAGGATTAGCTATATTATCCTCGGGACTTTCGGTTACCCAATACGATGATCCTGGAAGCCACCCATACTCATTTATATCCCGGCCTCGAGGGGAAGATACCTGGCCTGGCGCAAATAGCGGAGATGCAGTCGGGCGGCGATTGCCTGGTCGAATTTTCTGATGGATCGGTAACCCCCGCCAGAATTACTAAGTCCGAGAACGGTTGGCAACTCGACACAGACGCCTATCGTACGGCAGCCGGAACGAATATCCCGGAAAAGCGCTGGCTAGTCTCTCTGAGAGAAAACGGTAACCACGTAAGTTTTCGAATTGTTAGACGCGACTAATCCATAAGATCCTCTTCCAATCTGTAAAAACGTGATCTGTCCCCTATATTCGATCTACTGGTCGATCCCAGGTCTCGACAGCTCGCTCGCGATAAACCGCTCACCCTCAAGCACAATTGTTATCGAAAATCCTAACTATAAGTTCAGTGTATTGACCTTCGACGTCCTCGCCGCTGTGTTGCAGATAGACATCACATTTGGGGCTAAGGTACATCGCGGTAAATGCGAAACACCGAGCCGCCGTGCGGGCGCGAATCGGCAATAAAATGCGGCGAAATTGGAGGGCAGTATACCAAATTCAGTCAACTCAACTTTCGGGCCGGGCTCGATGCAACGAGTATACTGTCCCTCGAATTCCATCATCCAATCTATATAAGCGTGGTCTGTCCCCTATATATTCTCCGAATAGATACTATGATCTATCGTAGATAACCAGTCTGTTTGATTGGGCTTCAAACTAAATTAGGAGTCAATTAGCAATGCGAAAACTGAATAGTATTGGATTAACCATAATTTTAGCTGCACTCATTTTACCGACTGTTGCCAATGCCGAGTCCTGGATTTGCGAGCATGAAAATTTAATGCGTGAAATAACCGTCGAACGTGAAACTACCGATCCGGCACCTTGCTCAGTGGTATACAACAAAGACACCGAAAATCTCGGTTCCACGGTACTCTGGACTGCACAAACCGACGGCGCTTACTGCGATGCTAAAGCCAACGTCCTGGCCGAAAAACTTGAAGGTTGGGGCTGGTCTTGTACTGCATTTTGACAACAATAAGTAAAAGTAATCAGGGGACAGTATACATATTTCAATCGTAAAGCTTGACGGGCTTGGATAGGTATACTGTCCGCTCTAATCCCTGAAAGAGGACTAGTCAATAATTCGATTGCCAGGTAATCCTCTTTTACAAAAATCGCACAGGCTAAAAGGGTTCAAGCCTGACATCCCACATTCGAGCAAGCGCATCAAATGTAAGGCCTGCCAGCGCATACAGGCCCATCTTTCCAAACACGCCGATCCTGAATTAATGGCCAGCACCATCTATAGTTAATTAGTATTGGAAATCGACATCGAAGGGAGTACTGGGTTGAAATCGATCTTACTGGCAGCAGCGATGAGCATTCTGGTTCTGAATGCAAGCCAGGCCAAAGACGCCCTGACGAAAGATATCGTGGTTTACAAAAATCCCGAGTGCGGCTGCTGCACCAAGTGGGTTCGCTATCTCGAGGAAAAGAATTACAACGTTACCATCGAGCACACGCGAGACATTTTCGAGGTGAAAAAGCGCCTCGGCGTACCCGAGAAACTGGCTGCCTGCCATACCGCTGTCATCGACGGCTATGTCATCGAGGGCCATATTACCCACCGCGACATCAAGCGCCTGCTGTTGTTCCGACCAGAGGTTACCGGAATCGCGGTTCCAGGCATGCCGATCGGCACCCCGGGTATGGAGCAGGGCAACACCAAACAGCCTTACGACGTCATCAGTTTCGATAAAAAAGGCAATACCGGGGTGTTCGCCAAACACTGATCCTCGATTCCATTCGGCAGTTCGGGGGACAGTATACCTATTAACCACTAGCGAGCCTTAGGATTGAAATAACTATACTGTCCCCGGAATTTGCCGTGATTTTTGCGCGACGAATATCTTATGGCGGCTGCCCTTGCCCGGACGGGCTCTTACCGTACGCAGCTGGACATCGAAACCGGTTTTTCTGAGCCGCTTCGTGAATAGAGGATCCGCCCTCGCCGACCAGATCGCGGCAATGCCCTCGGGGCGGAGTTTTTCGTATATTGTTCTTAACCCATCGGGTGAGTAAAGCCAAACGTTGTCGGAAGAAGTCATCGCCTCGGGGCCATTGTCGACATCGAGCAGAATCGCATCGAATTTCTCTGATCGATGTTTTAACAGATCCGCCACGTCGCCCAGATGCACGCGCGTGCGGCCATCGTCTACAGGTCGTCCCGCACATTGCCCCAGCAGACCCCGATTCCATTCGACCACAGCAGGCACCAGTTCCGCCACGATCACCTCGGCCGACCCCGGCACGGTCTTGAGAACCTGCGCCAGCGTGAAGCCCATGCCGAGACCGCCGACGAGTACCCGCGCATTTTCGATCCTGCGCAGACGGCTACAGGCGAGTTCGGCCAGCGCTTCTTCGGAGTGGTGCGTTCGGCTATTCATCAGATCGCCCGGTACACCGCCGATACGAATCGCAAAATCGTCATTACGCTGCAACAGGGTCAGTTCGGTATCGCTGCCGGGAACAGCAGTGCTCGCGATGATTATCCAGGGGTCCATAGGAGTTCGTCAAAGTCCAGGGGTCGTGTCTTACAGTTTACCTGTTCCAGCCATCGCCACCGTCTGCAAAATAAAAGGCCACACATCACTATTCCCTCGCATCACTCCGGATTTCCCGGGCCCTGTCAGGCCCGCGCGCGTTTTGGCTTGCCTTTGTTCTTTTTGTCCCTGGCCCTGTTTTTCGGCCTGCTCGCGGGCGCCTTGCCCGCATCCGCCTTTTGTTTTGCGTTTCTCTTTTTGCCGCCGAGCAGCGAAATATTCAGGCGTTGACCGGCAACCCGCACATTCTTGAGTATTCTGAGCAACTCCTTCGGCATGCCTTCGGGCAGGTCGACCAGGCTGTACTCGTCGAAGATATCGATCCGGCCGATGTACCCGCTGTCGATATCGGCTTCGTTGGCGATCGCGCCGACGATGTTACCCGGCTTGACCTTGTGCTGATGTCCGACTTCGATGCGAAAGCGATCCATTCCCGCCTCGGGCTGCTGGTCCCTGGCCGCGGGGCGATCGCGACGTGTTTTCCGCCCGCCATCGCCCGCCTGCCGGTCGCGGCGTGGTTTTCCCTGCGTCCGGGAATCGTCCCGCTCCAGTTCCCGGGTCGGCATAACCGCTGCCTTGCCGGATAATAAAAACGGCGCCCGACCCTGCATCTGCCTGGCCAGCGCCGCGGCGATATCGAGCGCGTCGACCTGGTTTTCCTGCTGGTAGTTTTCGATCAATTCCCTGAACAGGCTCAAGTCTTCTTCAGCCAGCGTATCGCTAATGCGCTGCTTGAACAGCTCGATGCGGCGATTGTTGACCATGTCGGTCGAGGGCAATTCCATCAACTCAATTTGCTGGCGCGTCGCCTTTTCGATCGCCTGCAGCATGCGTCTTTCGCGCGGTGCGACAAACAGGATCGCGTCGCCTTCGCGCCCGGCCCGCCCGGTGCGGCCGATGCGGTGCACATAGGCTTCAGTATCGTGCGGAATATCGTAATTGATGACGTGACTGACCCTGGCCACGTCGAGACCGCGCGCGGCGACGTCGGTAGCGACCACGATATCGTGCTTGCCCGCTTTTAACTGTTCCACTATGCGTTCACGATTTTTCTGCGCGATGTCGCCATTGAGCGCAACGGCGCTATATCCCCGCGCCTCGAGTTTTTCGGCAAGCTCGAGGGTGGCGGTCTTGGTACGCACGAATACCAGCATCGCATCGAAACTTTCGGCCTCGAGAATTCGAGTAAGCGCGTCCAGTTTGTGCGTGCCGCTTACCGGCCAGTAACGTTGACGAATCGTTTCCGCGGTGGTGGTTTTGACCTCGATCGTCACTTCGGCCGGATTATGCAGGTAACGTTTACTTATTTTTCGCACCGCGGCGGGCATGGTTGCGGAAAACAACGCGATCTGACGTTGTGCGGGAGTCTGCTCCAGGATCCATTGCACATCGTCGATGAATCCCATGCGCAGCATTTCGTCGGCCTCGTCGAGCACCAGGGTTTTCAGCCGGTCGAGCTTTATGTTGCCGCGGCGCATGTGGTCCATCACCCGGCCCGGGGTGCCGACCAGAACCTGTACGCCACGTTGCAGCGCGCGAATCTGGGCGCCATATTCCTGCCCGCCGTATACCGGCAGCACGTGAAAAGATTTCAATTGCGAAGCATAGGATTTAAATGCCTCGGCAACCTGTATCGCAAGTTCGCGGGTCGGCGCCAGCACCAGGACTTGCGGCGCCTTTTGTTTAAGGTCGAGATTCGAGAGTAACGGCAGCGCGAAGGCCGCTGTTTTGCCGGTGCCGGTTTGCGCCTGTCCAAGGACATCCCGACCCTCCAGCAGTAACGGAATGGTTTGCGCCTGGATCGCGGTAGGCATCTCGTATCCGAGCGCGTTCAGGGCCTTCAATAGCGGAGGATTCAGCGCCATATCGGCAAACTGAATGGTGGTTTGGGCAGGCATGGGACAGGTTCGGGAAAAAGGGTGGCGCAGTGTAGCGGTTTATCCCTTTATTTGCATGTCTTTATTAATGGTTGCCGGCTCGGAATTATGGTGACCGTCACCTTTATCTCCTAATCAGGGGACAGTATACCTATTAACCACTAGCGAGCCTTAGGATTGAAAAAGGTATACTGTCCCCGGAATTTGCGGAATTTGTGACTCGGACCACGTTTTACGTTTTTTCCTGCAAATGGCAAAAACTGGCCTGCTCCCTGACTCCATTCGTATAATGGCGCCTCAACGATTCGCGGTGGATAAGGATCCGGCTTATGAGTAACTTTAAAGAAGTCTTTCAGCACAAACAGGAGATACTGAGAAACAACCCGGAGAAATGTCGGGTAGAAGTTCATGCCGATAGCCGTCTCGTCGAAGCTTTTCGCAGCCACGCCAAGACCAGGGACTTTGACGTGATCGTCGATCAGCCTGAAAACATGGGCAGCACCAACCAGGGGCCTAGACCCAGCGAACTGCTGCTTGCCGCGCTTGCCGCATGCCACGAAGTAACCTATCGCCTGTACGCGGACGCGATGGACATCGACCTCAAAAGCGTTGCCGTCAACGTCACCGGAGTATCCGACGCGCGGGGATTTTTCAACGTCGAAAAAGATATCGCGGCCGGATTCTCCGAGGTTTACGGCGAAATAAAAATCGAGAGCGACGCGACGGACGAGGATATCGAGCGTTTACGTCAAACGGTGAACCGCCACTGCCCGGTGCTCGATGACCTGCGTAAACCGGTCATAGTAGAGCTGGACATCAAACGTTCCTAGCCCACGGGGCGCAATATTCGGCCTGACGCCAGAAAAAAAATCCCGGTCGCGGCTACGCGACCGGGATTCAAAACAAAAGCTCGTTTCTAGTATGGCCGCGTGGACCGTGGTTTACCCTCGATCCTGCCAATCGGCGCACTCAGCCCCATTTCCGCCAACGCCTTTTTGATCGGCATGTCGTTATAAGCGTTCGGGGGCGCGTCAGGTGATTTGAGCACCTTAAGCTGATGCAAAAAGGCGTAACCGTTGTTCATCAGCGTCAGGACATCGTCGTCGAAAATCATCTTCGCCTCGTAGGTCACCGGATCGCCGCCGATGGCCGCCGGATTTTCCTCGTAGATCGCAGACCAGATCGTGGCCTTGGGGTAACCGGTAAGCTCCTTGTAAAGAATTTCAACGGTCTCTTCCGGATTATTGATAATGAACTGCATGGCCTCGATTTCGGCCTTCATCCAGCCAATCGCGGCTTCCGGGTGTTTCTCGATGAAATCCTGGCGCATCAGCGTAAAGTCGGCGTCGGTCTCGCCCCAGGGCGCGCCGGTTGCAACGTACTTGGCGTGCCCCGCCTCGACCACGCGCCGCGCATGCGGTTCCCACATCGCCGCGCCGCCTTTGAGCTTGCCGGCTTCGAGGTTACTGGTAATGACCTCGATAGTCATGCTCAGGCGATCGGAAGGCTTGAACGCACCCTTGCTGATGATCGAATCGACAAAGCGATTGGCGCAGGTGCCGCGATGCACCGCGAAGGGCTTGCCGGTCAGCCACTTGCCAGCTTCCTCGACGCTGGCAAAATCGGGCGCATCGGCCGGCACCACTACCTTATTGCAATTCTGACCATTGCTGAACATCGGCGTCGACACCAGGCGGATGTCCGCGATTTTACGCTTGGTGGTGGCGACCAGCGACGGCATGTCGCCCATGGTGCCGATCTGCATCTTGTCGGCCAGCAACGCGTTCACCATCGGCGGACCGGTCAGGTGCGCTTCGAACTTTACCGTGCTGCCCTTAGGCAGGTATTTCTCATGCAGTTTCTTGTGCTTGATAATCACGCCGTTCCAGCCACCAGTCCAGTAGGGGTGGTAGCCGTAGGTGATATCGACCGCTTCGGCCGCAAACAACGAGCTGCTGAACAGGGTCAGCATCAGGTAGGCGACGAAATTTGCGATTTTCGTGTTTCTCATTTTGAACTCCTCATGTTTCACGTTAGTTGGTGGTTGTTTCGTTGGATAGCTTGTCCCTCCCGTTACATTAGTTCTTCGGCACCTGCGTACAGGTGGTTCATCGCGATCTGTTTCAGGTCCAGGTATTGTTCGGTGACGGTTACCTCGAAACTGCGGGGCCGCGGCAGATCGATTTCGATCACCTGGTCGATATTATCAGGCGCCTCGGTCATGACGTACAGGCGGTCGGCCAGGAACAGGGCCTCCTCCAGTTCGGATGTTATAAACAGCGTGGTCAACTGGGTATCCTCGTACAATTGCAGATAGTACTCCTGCAACAGTTCCCGCGTCATCACGTCGAGGCCGCGAAATGGCTCGTCCAGGATCATGATATCGGGGCTATTGATCAACGCCTGCGCGATTTCGGCACGTCGTTTCATGCCGCCCGACAACTGGGCGGGGTACTTGTCTTTGAAATCGATCAGGCCGAAGCGCTCGAGCAATTCATCGGCCTTTTCCCTGGCTTCCGATCGGGGCAGAGCATTGCGCGCCAGCGGGCCGAAGATGACATTATCGGTCACCGTCATCCAGGGCCACAGCGCGGTCTCCTGGAAAACCATGATGCGATCGGGACCCGGCTCGGTTACCTCGCGACCGTCGATCTCGATCGAACCCCGGTCGGGATTCAGGTAGCCGGCGACCATGTATGCAAGCGTGGACTTGCCGCAACCCGATTTCCCCATCACGACATTGAGCAAACCAGGCTCGAATTCGACCGAGCAATTCTCGATGACGCTGATCGCATTACCCTCCTTGTCGGTAAATCCACGCGCCAGGTCGCGGATCTTGATGTGCCCCCTGAGCGTTTCGCCGATATCGTTATTGACGTCATTCACTGCGACTACCGCCTTTCCCGCCAGGGCATCATGCGCGACTCGACCCAGTCGACCGCGATCGACGACAGGTACCCCGCCAGGCCGATACTGATCATGCCGATCAGCACGACTTCTGGCGTCGAGCTAACGTAACCCTCCCAGGTCATACGACCGAGCCCGCTATCGCTGGCGATCATTTCCGCGGCAATGACCACGTTCCAGGTAATCGCAATACCGAGCGTCATGCCGACCGCAATCGACGGGATCACCGATGGCAGCATGATACGTCTGAAAATCGTCATGCGGGTTGCGCCGAGCGAACGCGCCAGCCACAGGTGTTCCTTCTGGATACTGCCGACGCCCTCGAAGACGTTGATGACGATCACGAAAAATGCGCCGATAAACGTGATGAACACGATACTCGATTCATTGGTGGGCCAGAACAGGATCGAGACCGGTACCCAGGCCAGCGGCGGAATCGGCCTTAACAGCTCGAACACCGGGAAAAACATGTCGCGGAATTTCGGGCTGGTGCCAAATAGCAGGCCCAGCGGAATGCCCATGATCTGGGCGATGATGAAGCCGTAGAGCACGCGCTCGAAACTGACTACCCAGGAGCCCCAGTAGTCCGGACTGGCCATGTATTCGGTAAAAAAAGTACCCAGCGTCTGGATCGGCGTCGGCAACTCGGCGAAACCGGCAAGCTTCAGCACCACCGCCGCGTGCCAGAGCACGAAAAAAATTATCACCGAAACGGCGCCGCGCCACCTGACCTGCCGCCATCGCGAAGGTTTGCCGGGCATGGTTACCGCCTGTCCCATCAGGCCAGCTCCCGCTCGCCGCGCTCGAAGGCTTTTTTCGCCTCTTCGTGCACCGCGTTCACCGCCTGCTGTTTCAATTCCAGGAAACGATGGCTGGTCAGGGTTTCGCGGGTTCGCGGGCGCGGCAAATCGACATCGAGCCTGAGCTTGATCGTACCCGGGCGCGTGGTCATCACCACCACGGTATCGGCCAGGAAAATAGCCTCGTCGAGATCATGCGTGATGAAAAAAACGGTCTTGTGATACTGGTCGTAAATATCCAGCAAATGCCGGTGCATGGTGGTTTTGGAAACCGTATCCATGGCGCGAAAAGGCTCGTCGAGCAGCAGGATTCTCGGATTATTGATCAGCGCGCGCAGGATCTCGACCCTGCGCTGCATGCCGGAGGAGAGCTGCCCGGGGTAGGAATGCGCGATGCGATCGAGATTGCCCGTTTTCGCCAGCAGCTCCATGCCCATTTCGTTGGCCTCGGGTTCCGTCATGCGATTCTGCACCAACAGCCCGTATACCACGTTCTGCAGCACCGTCTTCCACGGGAACAGCGCGCCGTTCTGAAATACGACCACGCGATCGGGGCCGGGTCTCGGCGGGTGATCGACGGTTGCCAGGGGCTCGTCGTCGAGCAGCACCTGGCCGCCGGTCAGATTATCGAAACCGGCGAGAATATTCAGCAGGGTACTCTTGCCGCAACCCGACGGCCCGACCACGGCGATAAAATCGCCCGCCGGTATTTCGAGAGTGCAGTCCTGCAGCGCTTCCACGTGCACACCGTGCGGATCGTAAATTTTATTGACCTGCTGCACCGACAGGTGGCCGAGACTCGAATCGGCGTCGGGCTCGAAAACTTGCGAAGTAACGGTCATGGTATCCGGCATGCCTCGCTCAATTCGCGGCCAGCCCGATCGATTGTTCGCGCCAGCGCATCAATCGATTGCCGACGACACGGATGATCGCGCTGCTGGCGTAACCGACGATGCCGAGCGTAACCATCATGATGACGATGGTCGGATACTGAACCAGGTTATAGGATTCGAGGATCATGAAACCGAGGCCATACTGCGCGGCGATCATTTCCCCGGCGACAAGTGAAAACCAGGCGGCACCCATCGCAATCTGCAGACCGGTGAAGATCGACGGCAGCGCGCCAGGGATGATGATGTCGCGCAGAATATCGCCGGGTTTGGCGCCGAGGCATTCGGCGGCGCGAAAATAATCGCTGTCTATCGAACGAACCCCGAGCAGCGTGTTCATGGTAGTGGCGAAAAACGCCACCAGGAAAGTGACGAAGATGACCGCGGGCTCGCTACCCGGAAAGATCAGAATCGCCACCGGCACCCAGGCCAGCGGCGGGATTGGCCGCAGGATGCTGAGCAGCGCCGAGGCATACTCGTTCACCTTGACGCGCCAGCCCATCATAATCCCCAGCGGTACGCCGAGGATCACCGCCAGAAAAAACGAGGCGGTGGCGCGGTAGGTGCTGTACCAGATGTGCAGGTAGTAATCCACGGTGAACACCGACAAGCCGTAATCGGGATCGGGATTGAACCATTCTATGACCACGGTCAGCGGGTCGGGCAGGCGCTGAAAGGACGAGATCGGCAGCCATTTAACCGAGGCATACCAGGCGAATATGGCTACCAAGTAACCCAGCCACATCAATCCGAAACGCTGTTGAAGCAATTTGTGTCGCATGGCCTCCTCAAACAGGGCTGCACCCTGCGTGTTATTATATTTATGTAATGTAAGGCAGACGAATAATGCATCCTGCAAATTATCGTTATTCGGCAAAAGCCTAGCAGGAAATCGATGTATCTTACAAGCCGGCAAGAGCCTGTCACCAAAACCCCGGGACCCAAATCCCCTTCTACCTATTAGGTATACTGTCCCCGGAGTTGCGGAATTGCGTGTCCCCGGAATTGATGCGGTATTTACGACTCGTTCCGGCCCGGTGCAGCCGCGGGCAGGCTTCGTTACCTGAGCGCCCTGACCGGCGCCAGCAAAGCCGGATCGTCCCATTCACGGCTGCCAATCGCCTGGTAGACGATCCGGCCAGTGGGATCGACGACGAAGGTGGTCGGCAGGCCGCGCACCGGCCACTTCCTGGTAACCGAGGAGTCGCTGTCCATGAGCAACGGGAAATCGACCGGGTAGTCAGCAGTGAACTGGAAAATCGTATCCTCGTCCTCGCCGACATTGATGCCGATCATGAGAATGCCTTCCTGACGAAGCTGTTCCCAGGCGCGCTGCATCGACGGCATTTCCTCGCGGCACGGCGGACACCAGGTTGCCCAGAAATTGACGATGACGACACGACCGCGGTAATCCGACAGGCGGTAAACATTGCCGTCCACATCGAGCAGGCTGAAGTCCGGCGCCAGCGGCGCCTCTGCAAGCCGCGTGAGGCCGGTGCCGGCCTGCTGCGCGGCCGACGACAGCGAGGACAGCAACAGGACGGCGGCGAGAAGGTATCCACGCATGCTCAGTTCACCTCGCGGTCCGGCGGGCAAACGATGCCATCGATGGTTCGAGTCAGCTTTTCGCCGCCGAGGCGCAAAACCATCTCGAGATCGAAAGTCGAGCCAGACGGCAGACCGAAACCGGTCATACCCCAGTTATAATCACCCGGCTCGAAACGTTGGCTAGTAGGTAGCAGCGACCAGCGCAGCGCGATACGCGCGGCCTGACTCGCCTCACCTTCCTGCCAGACAGCATCCCAACGCTCTCGAGTCATCAGTTTTCCACTGGCGCCCCGGTGCAGTATACGCCAGTCGTCCAGCCTGTAGCTCAACGGCTGCTCGCTTTCGTTACGAAAGATGGTCTGAAAGATGCAGGCATTGGCGATGCGCTCGGCAGCGGCACCGGAAAATCCCCGCGCCTGGAAAAATGCCCGAGTCTGGTCCGGCAGCCTTTGCACCAACTGCAACGACACGCCCGCCTCGCGCCATTCCCACGAACGCAGGCCGGTCTCCGTATCCACGCCGCGCTCGACCACCGCCGCTGACATGCCGAAAAGGAACGGGATCGCCCACAACAGCGTCGTTACCGGCTTCACGCAGATACCCACGCTAGTTACCTCGCTCGATCACGAGCATCATCAAATCGAATCTCTCGGTTAGATCTTTGCCGCTTTACCTTAACCGCAGCGCCTTCGTATATCCAGCTTTCGCAAGTTGTTCGGAGTCAGGCCTTACCTATCAATAGTATTTATATTAAAAATGTAAGGCTTGATCCCATAGCCTTCGGGTCGGATCGATCTACCGGCCTCGTCAGAGATCGAGCCGACGGACCGCCTCGGCTACCTGCGCGGACTCGAACACTGGCGTCGAGCAGACGCTGGCGCTACAGGCAAAGGCCGCGGCGCGATCGAGCGATGGATAGGTGACGTTGTCGTGCGGTAACGGGCCCTCGCGCTTGTCCCACCATTCAACCCGCTTGTATACCGTCGGGTAAGCTAGCGCGGAGCGGAACAATTCAGCCGCGGCGGGATCATCCTTGGCGCCGACTACGGTGATGTGGGTGGGTTCACGAGCCAGTTCGAATTCGGCCTGCAGCACACCGGGCAGGAACCAGTAGGCGTCAAGCACGTGAT
Source organism: Gammaproteobacteria bacterium (assembly GCA_029862005.1). Classification (NCBI taxonomy): domain Bacteria; kingdom Pseudomonadati; phylum Pseudomonadota; class Gammaproteobacteria; species Gammaproteobacteria bacterium. Next base: position 46,988 of record JAOTYD010000020.1, read on the forward strand.
CGGAGGTCAGATAACCCATGCTGCTGCGCGCGATTTCGCGGTAACGTTGGTCGCCGCTGTAGTAATGCAGCAGATTGAAAAAGCGCGTCGCACGCACGTTTTCATCCTTATGCTTAACGGCCTTGGCGAGAAACCGCTGCGCCGGTCTGGCCGCGGCCAGAAAACCGCCGGTGTCGTCGTCGATGAAATTGGCGGCAATGAAATCGCCGGTCTCGATCGCTCGTTGCAGCCACTCTCGCTGAGCAGTCGATCGATAGAGCGCGAGCAGGGCCTGCGCCATGGCCAGCGAATCGACCAGGTAAGGCCCACCCGAATCGACATCGTCGTGACGGAATCCACCGCTATCGAGGCGGCGATTAGCGAGCACCCAGCGCGCCTGCTGTTCGGCGAGCCTGAGCGCATGTGCATCGCCGCTGAAGTCGTGGAGCTGTGCCAGCGCCCGAATGGCTTGCCCGTTTTCGCGCGCATAGCGGCGACGATCAACTCCCGGCTCGAAATTATGCGATCCGGTGCTGGTGTAAAAGCCGCCGTCGGATGCGCGCATGGTGTCATCGAGAAACCCGACGATGCGCTGCGCGGCGTCGAGATGGCGTTGTTCCCCCCACAACGCATAGGCCAGGGAAAAGGTCTCTAGCCCGGCTTCCTGCGCGAACATTGGAAACTCCGGCAACGCGCGATCCCAGTCCATTGACAGGCTAATCTGCGACATACCCCCGTTGTCCGCATCGATCATGCCTATCAGGCCATCGACGGTTTGCCGGGCCCGAGTTTCGTCGAATTCGCCGCGTGCACTCTGTTCCAGCGCATAGACGTAGGTAGGGCCGTGGGTGAACTTGCTGTTGCGCCCCCAGCCACCATTTTCCTCGTCGTACATTTTGTTCATGAAATCGACGATGACCTTGCGCTGCGCATCGGTCAGGGACGTGATCTGCGAGGCCGCGCGCTCGGGGCCCCCGATACGTCCGTAGTCTACCGGGCTCGGGTCTTCGATGGTCGCCTGCAGGATCGGAATGAAAAAATTCGGTGAATAAAAACCCTTGAGCTTGACGATTTCGGTGCCGTCGGCGGCAAAGATGATCGTCGCCGGCCATCCCCAGCGCTCGTAGCGTTGCGAGATATCGGGTCGGCTGTCCTGGTCGACGTAAACCGGGATGAACTTGTCCGCGAGAATGGCGCGCACCGACGGATCGTCATAGGTAATCGTATTCATCTGGTGGCAGGGATGACACCACCAGGCTTGCAGGCTCAAGAGGACGAATTTGTTCTCTTTGGCCGCGCGTTCGAATACCGCGTCGCCCCAGGGTTGCCACGGAAAATCGGATTTCACCGGCGCGGCCTGCACGCCGACAACATAACACCAGGCAAGCACGAACAGTAAATGTTTCATTGGCGGCCCTCCCCCGTAATTCTAGATTAGGACCATGCGGGCGTTGCTTAGTTCGCCTGGCTTCCTCCAAATACCCATCCGGATCAGCCGAAATTCTCGCACAGCAACACCCAGGGATCAGGCCTTACAATCGACAACAGGGCTTGAAATGAGCCTGGTTCAACAAAGCGCTCCTGATTCGTGTGGAATGTAAGGCCAGACCCCAAAGTTCATTCCTGTTTGACGCCTATTTCTGTAGATAACCGATCAGCCTGTTTTCGATAAAATCGAAAAACCTGAAGCGGCTGGCCCTGCTGTCGGCAACATTCTGCTCGCTGCGAGAGGCGATCGCGATCACCGTCTTCAACGCCGGAATCATCAATAGGTATTGACCGCCATTACCCCAGGCAAATTGCACGGTGTGGCCATTCAGCTCCTGTTGCCACCAGCCATAGCCGTAATCATAGGGATTGAAGTGACTGCGGGTGTAAATCTGCATCGACTCGGCAATCCAGGCCCGCGGTACGATCTGTTTGCGGTCGTAAACGCCCATGTTCATCACCATTGTGCCAATCCTGAGCAACGCCGAGGGCGACAGCGCCATGTTATTACCGCCGAAGTAGTAACCCTGGGGGTCCCGGTCCCAGCCACCGAGCCCGATGTCGAGAGGTTTGAACAGGTATCGTTCGGCAAACGCGCGCGTGCTCATCCCGGTGGCCCGGGTCAATATTACCGACAGTAAATGCGAGGAACCGGTACTGTAGATCATCTCCCCGCCCGGCCGTTCGACCAGCGGCCGATCGAGAGCAAACTCGATCCAGTTATCGCTCACGACCCAACGCCCGTAGTTGGCGCGGCTGGTCGATGCCAGCCCCGCGCGCATCGTCAGCAAATCCTGGATGGTGATAGATTCTTTTTCCGGATCGGGCCGGCGTTTGAAATAGTCCGGAAAAAATTCGCCGATGGGTTGCTGCACTCCCGACAGGTTCCCCTGCTCGATCGCGATACCAACCAGCAGCGAAATAATACTTTTACCCACGGACTTGACGTTGGTCGTACGATCGGCCCTCATACCCATGCGATGCGCCTCGATCAGGAGCTCCCCGTCGCGCTGCAGCATAAAACTTTTAATCGGGCCGGTGCGCAGGGCCTCTTCGACGATTGCAGCGGTCTCCGCCTTCGAATGAGCGTATACGCCCGCGAACGTCGGAATTACAAAAAAACCAGCCAGTAACAAAAATCTGTAGAGCATCAGGAAGATATGCGGTTTGCCCTTTTTCGAGGCCTGGATCGAGGAATTCGGGGGACAGTATACTTATTTCGTACTTGCCCAGGCATTTGAACTTGAGCGAATTAAGTATACTGTCGCCGTATTTCGAGCTGCCAATTGCCGCCTATCCCTGAACCTCCAAACATGCAGTTGTCAAAATCACAATACGTTCGCGGTCTTCAGTGCCACAAAGCACTGTGGCTGTATAAACACAAAAGAGAGGTAATGACACCCACCAGCCCGCGACAGGAATTCATCTTTGCGGGCGGCCACCGCATCGGCAAACTCGCGCAGAGCCTGTTCCCCGGCGGCACCGAAATCGAGCATGACCAAAAAAACTTCGACGGCATGATCGAGAAAACCCGGGCACTGATCGACCAGGGCGCGAACGTCATTTACGAGGCGACCTTCAAAAGCCGCAACATTTTAATCATGGCGGACATCCTGCTGCGAAACGGCGATGTCTGGGATCTCTACGAGGTAAAAGCCTCGACCGGCGTTAAACCTCAACACAAGCCGGACGCCGCCATTCAGTGGTGCGTGATCCAGGACCACCTGCCGCTGGGCAAGGCCCACATCGTGCACGTCAACAGCGACTACGTGTTCAACGGCGAGCTCGATATCACTCAGCTACTGGCCATCGAGGACATTACCGACGAGGTGCTCGAGCTGCAGGCGGGGCTCGACAAAAACCTGGAATCGATGAGCGACATGTTGAGCCAGAATGAGCCCGACATCCCGATCGGCCTGCAGTGTGACGACCCCTACGAATGCGACTTCAAGGAATACTGCTGGCAAGACGTGCCCTCTCCTTCCGTGTTCAACCTGTATCGGATGGACAAGAACAGGAAGTTCGAGCTGTACCACGAGGGCAAAATCAGTTACGCAGATGTCTGTAATCTCAAGCTTACGAAAACGCAAGCATTACAGGTCGACTCGGCGCTTTCACGGGAGGTTTATATCGATCGAAAAGCCATCAGGGAATATGTGGACAGCGCGGTTTACCCGATCAATTTCCTGGATTTCGAAACCTTCAACAGCGCGATACCAAAGTTCCCCGGCCAAATGCCCTATCGCACCGCGATCCCGTTTCAGTATTCGCTGCACATCCTGTACGAGGACGGAGAAATCGAGCACAGGGAATTCCTAGCCAACGAGCACCGGGACCCGCGCGCCGAAATCGCGAAACGACTGGCCGAGGACGTTACTGCCGAAGGCTCCATCGCCGCCTACAGTCAGAAGACCGAAAAATCGATTATCCGTCGACTCGCGACCGAGTCCGCCGAACACGAGCAAACGTTAATCGCGATGGACGACCGATTTGTCGACCTGTTAAAGCCGTTTCAGCAACTGATGTATTACCACCCGGATTTCAACGGCAGCTTTTCGATTAAATCGGTGTTACCCGCCATGTTCCCGGATGACGCAGCGCTGGACTACAAGGCGTTGGATATCCAGGCGGGCGACATGGCCTCGATGATCTATGCCGATCTGGACAGGATCGACGATGAAAGCGAAAGGCAGAAAATACGCGAAGCGTTACTCGATTACTGCAAACTGGACACGCTGGCGATGGTGATGATCTGGCAGGAACTCAGCAATATTGCAGAAGGGAGTTAACTGCCGCCATGATTGCTGAAACCAAATAGGTATAATATACCCGGAGTTCAAATGCAGGAATTGTCTGCCGTCCGGCAACTTATAACAAGCGGTCGACCCGCACCAAACCAGGATTTGGCATATGAGAATACCATTTGTAAGGCTGGCATTGATTGCTGTCTTTCCAGCGGTTTGCGCGGCCCAGGACAGCGGTCTGGGTCCGATTACGATAACGGCGACCCGGGTCGAAAAGAATATCGATGAAATACCGGCAGCGGTCAGCACCGTCGGCCAGGATGAAATTCAGCTCGGTAACGAGCAACTCGGACTGGATGAGTCCCTGGGCGGAGTGCCCGGCCTGTTCATGCTCAATCGATACAACTTCGCCCAGGACTTGCGCGCCTCGATCAGGGGCTTCGGAGCGCGTTCGAGTTTCGGCATCCGCGGAATCAAGATTATCGTCGACGGAATTCCCGAAACTCTCCCCGACGGACAAGGATCGGTGGATGGCATCGATCTCGGCTCGGCCAGCCAGGTCACCGTTATTCGCGGACCGGCATCGTCCTTATACGGGAACGCATCAGGTGGCGCGATATTGATCGAATCCGAAAAAGGCCCCCTCAGACCGTTCGCCAGCGCGCGCTCTACCGTCGGCGATTTCGGCTTTAACAATACGCAGTTGAAAATCGGCGGCGAAAGCGGCAAGCACAACTACCTCGTGAACCTGTCGGATACGTCCTCGGATGGCTATCGCGATCATAGCGAATACGATAATACCCAGCTCAACGGCCGATTCGAAACCATATTCAAGGGCGGCTCCTCGCTCCTCGCAACCTTGCACCATACCGATCAGCCGGTGGCCAACGACCCGGGCAGCCTTACCGCTGCGGACGCGGAACTCGATCCGGAACAGGCACGGGCGCAAAACGAGGCATTCGACGCCGGCGAGGCCCTGGAACAGACCCGGATCGGTCTGCTCTATAAAACCAGCCTGAGCAAGGGCCGGGACTTCGAGACCCGGGTCTACAATACGCAAAGAGACTTCAGCAACAAACTGCCGTTTCAGGATGGTGGCGCGGTAAAACTCGATCGCGGTTTCACCGGTGCGGGCCTTAAGTTTACCTGGCTGGGCGAGCTGGCCGGCCGCCAAAATCAGCTATTGCTGGGCGTGGATTACGACCGCCAGGACGACGACCGCCGCCGTTTCGACAACTTGTCGGGTTCGCTCGGTGCACTGACCTTCGACCAGAACGAGCAGGTGACTTCGATTGGCACCTATCTGCAAAACGAAACGCAACTCAGCGATGGTGTCGAGCTCACGCTCGGTATTCGCTACGACGATATCGAGTTCGACGTCAGCGACGACTTTCTTGCCGACGGCGACGATTCCGGCAAGGTCGACCTCGATCATACCAGCCCGATGGCGGGGATCAGCTACGCCCTGAGCGACGCTACCCGCTTATACGCTACGATCTCCACTGCATTCGAGACGCCGACCACCACCGAGTTCGCCAATCCCGACGGAGGCGGTTTCAATCAGTCGCTCGATCCCCAGAATTCGACCAACTACGAAATCGGCATCAAACAGCGAACCGGCTCTTATCGCTTCGAGCTGGCGCTGTTTCACATTGAGGTCGACGACGAGCTAACCCCGTTCGAGCTGGCGTCTCAGCCAGGGCGCACGTTTTTCGAAAATGCCGGGTCATCCACCCGCGACGGACTCGAACTTTTCTATAGCCGGACTCTTGCCCCGCAAATCGAATTTACCTCGGCTTACACTTACTCCGAATTCAAATTCGACCGATTTACCGATTCCGACGGCGACGTATTCGACGACAAACGGATACCCGGGATTCCGCGTGACCTGCTTTACCTGGACCTGACCTGGTTCGGGGAAAATGGGTATTACGCAACCTGGGATTGGACCTATACCGGTGAGATATACGTCGATAATGCGAATCAAACCCGGGTCGGTTCAAGCCAGGTTTCGAATCTTCGAATCGGCCATAACGGGTTTTACGGCGACTGGGAGGTCTCACCGTTTCTGGGGATCAACAACCTGTTCGACGAAGACTACAACAACAACATCCGGATCAATGCTTTCGGTGGTCGCTATTTCGAGCCGGCGCCGGAGCGGAACGCTTTTGTCGGCATTTCGGTTCGCGCATCCTTCTGAGGTTAACCGCTACTTCGCACGGAAACGGGGCCCACTAAAACCGCACCTGGAGTGCATATAAAATAATTTAATGCATCACCCCGCATACCCCATTTGCCGGGTTTACATAACATTGACAGGTTGCGACTTTCCTGCAAGACTTTTTCTCCGCCATTAATTAAGAGGAGAAGCTTGTAATTTTGTTGGATAGTAAAGAGCACAATCGTTTTTGCTTTATGTAATTTTTTCATTCGGAGGAAGAGTCGACATTATTAGATTAACCCAAGGACTACTTTTGCTATTCCTTCTGAATTTTTCAGGATATGCATTATCTGGAGATAAGGTGGCAGGAGAGGAAAGATATAAGAAATCCTGCATTAACTGTCATGGACCAGCCGGTAAAGGTGTAGCCAGTTATCCAAAAATATCCGGAAATGAAGTTTCTTATACGAAGTCAAAGTTAGAGACTTACAGGGATGGGATTAAAATAGGACCCAATTCGGCTTTGATGATCATGATGGCAAAGCCCTTGACGGATGAAGAAATTGCAAACCTGGCCGCGTATTTGAAATACGCGAAATACGAAAATAATTAAGGGGGATAAATGATGAAAACACTAAGTAAGTTTTTCACGACAGTCATGGCGCTCGCTTTGATGTTTGGATTGTCTTCTAATGCCCTTGCAGACGGGCATGAGGGGATGGACATACCGACGATTAAATCATCGGCACTTATGACCGGACTTGAAAATCCATGGGATATGGCTTTTTTACCTGACGGCACAATGTTTTTTACTGAAAAATGTAAAGGTCTTTCAGTCAGAACAAAAAATGGAAGTGTGAATGCACTGTACGGAATGAAGGACTCTTCGGGCTACCGCGATTCTGGTAGTGATCTTTTTTGTGAAGGTCAGGCCGGTATGTTGGGCGTGGTTGCAGATATTCACTTTGCCAAGAATCGCACCCTTTACGTTTATTCCACTTCTTCCAAATACCATGGTTCCGGTTGCAAAACCAATTTCGAAAAGTGCGACGGAAACATTGTTATGCGGTTTAAGGTCAGTGACGACCTCAAGAGCGTTTCTAACCGAACCGATATCGTTAAGGATATTCAATACAAGCCATTCGAATCGAACCAGCCGTTCGGCGGGCCCGGCGCTCACAATGGCGGCAGGATACGTATTGGACCGGGAGGATTCCTCTGGGTAGCTGGCGGTGATCGTCACAGGGGAATTTGTCCTCAAGACGGTCAGTTACTATGCGGTAAAGTACTCAGGATCGATGGAGACGGTAACGCACACCCCGAAAACAACCCGCCCGAGGGCTACGACAAGCGTATCTACACCTATGGGCATAGAAACGTACAAGGTATAGATTTTCGTCCGAGCGATGGCAGAGCGTTTACCGCGGAGCATGGGCCATGGCATAACGACGAGATCACCGCACTGGTAAATGGTGGTAATGCCGGTTGGGACCCTGCAGAGAAAAGAGGCGGCAGAGACGCATGCCCGGACATGTACTGCGGTTATGAGCCAAATCAAATGGACGCTGTGGATCCTGCGGTACGTGCTGCCTATACCCCGATGAGCGATACTCGTTTCAAAGATCTGATGCCGGCTTCCTGGAATAACAATGGCTTTTCTCAAGGCACCGGATCTGCCGCATTCCTCAAAGGCAGTAACTGGGGTACCTATGAAGGCCACTTAGCAGTTGGCATCATGGGCATTGCTTTCGGTGATACGCCGCCTGGATCCCGTATCGACATGATCGATCTCACGCCTGACGGATTAGGAATAAGGGGTATCGTGCGTATGCCGCTTGGATTCTCGAAGAGATTTCGCGGTCTGGTGATGGGTCCGGATAATGCGCTGTATGCTTCTACCGACGAAGGTGAAATCTATAGAATTACAGCTGAATAAGAAGTAGTTAACTGAAATTAGTGCTCGCGTTACGATAGTAGCGCGAGTATTTTTTTCACTTGTCCGCATGCTCCGTCGAATGGGGCTGCGTCGGTCTGTTCATTGCTCCAACCCGTTCTCGAATTTTATTGAGCCACTTTCAGTATCGAGTCTGGTTCTTCCTCTACCACAAATCCCCGACAAATTTATCGAGCTATTGCTTACACAGGATGTTAGCCAGGCGTTCCGTAGCTGAATTCGCATTGATAGACACCTTTGGTTTCTGCTTGGTGTCAGTTGCCATTGCCGGGGTGGTCCAGTTTTTATCGGAGTAAAACGTACGTTGCAGTGTTGTTTCCGAGTACTCGGAGCAGTCTATTTTCATCAAGCTCTGATAGCTCGAGGCTCCCATGACCGAGGACTTATATCGAATTCTATTCCACACGTTAACGAGATTACCGTCCTTTTGCACTCGCGTGTCGTCGAAGAAAAAGACATCGCCATTCGCGCGGGTCGAATACTCAACCCACTCTGCCATCGTATTGCACGAAAAGGTTAGCAGGAGTATGGGTAGTAGTTTTTTCAAGATCATTCCTCAAATCTGCACAGAATAGTAGGCCATTGCCGACGGGGCTTGCAAGCGGGTGCTGGAAGTGCTGCTGGATCTGGTCGATGACGGACTGATCCCCAATACTGGCCAGGGCCTTCACCGGGATTTATGGTGACAGTTTACTTGGTTCGGAATTAAGGTAACTGTCACCATAATATTCGGCATATTAATTTCCGCCAGGGTTGGCGCGGTCACTTGTGGCAATAGCGGTTTCACTCCTTTCTGCTGGATGAAGATTACCTGCTTGCCACAGTCCGATATGTCGAAAGTAATCCGGTTGCCGCCGGACTGTGCCGACACCCCGGCGAATGGCCATGGTCTAGCGCGCGGGCGCACCTCGAAGGCACGGACGACATCCTGGCGATCGTCAAGCCCATGCTCGATCGCGTAGCCGACTGGGAAGCCTACCTGTCCAGCAGCACCCGCAGCGACAGGGCGGAGTCGATCCGGCGACACAATCGAACCGGGCGCCCTCTCGGCATCACCGAATTCATAAAAATACTGGAGAAACAAACCGGCAAAACCCTCACCCCAAAACGCCCCGGCCCAAAACCAACCTCGACTAATTAGGTATACTGTCCCCGGAATTGCTGGTGAAACCACCGGCACGTGAGTATCTGGCGCAGCGAAGGGATTAACAATTTTCGCTCGGCCCCCCTCTCCCGAGACGGTTATAATGCCCGCCATGGCAACCGGCACATTCCGCTTCGCGGCGATCGCGACGATCGTCGTATCCGCGTCGCTCTGGGCGGGCGCGACAGCGGCCGCCGAGTGCGGCGGCGGCGAGGTCACAAGCGCGCACGCGATCGCGATGCATGGCGAGCCGAAATACGCCGAGGGCTTCCCCCACTTCGACTACGTCAACCCGGCTGCGCCAAAGGGCGGCTCGCTGCGCCAGGGCGCGCTCGGCACCTTCGACAGCTTCAATGCCTGGATCCCCAAGGGCAACGCGGTCTCGACCGGGTCGATCGAATCGCTGCTGGTCGGCAACGAGGACGAGCCGTTGTCGCTCTACGGACTCATCGCCGAGCGCCTCGAGTGGCCCGGCGACCGTTCCTGGGTCATGTTCACGCTGCGCGATATCGCGCGCTGGCACGACGGCGTGCCGATCACCGCCGACGACGTAGTCTGGTCGTTCGAGACGCTGACGACAAAGGGTTCGCCGCAGTACCGTTTCGTCTACCGCGGTGTGAAAGGGGTGGAAAAGCTCGACGCGCGCCGGGTCAAGTTCAGCTTTTCCGACGCCAGCAACCGCGAGCTGCCGTTGCTCGTGGGGCAGATGCCGATCCTGCCGAAGCATTACTGGGAGAGCCGCGATTTCGACAAGACCACGCTCGAGCCGCCGCTCGGCAGCGGCCCCTACCGGGTCAAGCGCTTCGAGCCCGGGCGCTTCGTCGAGCTGGAGCGGGTCGCGGATTACTGGGGGCGCGAGCTGCCGGTCAACGTCGGCCACAACAATATCGACCTGCAGCGCACCGACTATTTCCGCGACGACACGGCGATTCGACTCGCGCTCAAATCCGGCGATCTCGACCTGCGCCTGGAAAACCAGGCCAAGGCCTGGGCGCTCGATTACGACGTGCCGGCGGTCGAGAAAGGCTGGCTTAAAAAAGAGCGCGTCGAGCACCGCCTGCCAACCGGCATGCAGGCCTTTGTGCTGAACTCCCGCCGCGAAGTCTTCAAGAATCCGAAGGTGCGCGAGGCGCTGGCCTACGCCTTCGATTACGAGTGGACCAACCGCAACCTGTTCTTCGACGAGTACACCCGCACCCGGAGTTATTTTTCCAACTCGGACCTGGCCTCACGCGAGCTGCCACAAGGCCTCGAGCTCGAGATCCTCGAGCGCTACCGCGGCCGCGTGCCGCCGCGGGTGTTCACCGAGGAATACCGCCCGCCATCGACCGACGGCAGCGGCTGGCCGCGCGACAACCTGCGCAGCGCGTTTGCTTTACTCGCCGAGGCCGGCTGGGAGGTGGTCGACAACGCGCTCGTGCATACCGATAGCGGGCGGCCGTTCCGCTTCCAGTTCCTGCTGGTCTCCCCCGACTTCGAGCGCGTGGTGCTACCGATGATCCGCAACCTGAAGCGTCTCGGCATCGACGCCAGCGCGCGCGTGGTCGACTCGAGCCAGTACATCAACCGCCTGCGCAGCTTCGACTTCGACGCCTTCGTCTTCGTCTGGGGGCAGTCGGAAACCCCCGGCAACGAGCAGCGCGTGTTCTGGAGCAGCGCCGCGGCCGATCAGCCCGACAGCCGCAACTTCGCCGGCATCCGTGACCCGGTCGTCGACGAGCTGATCGAGGGCATGATCGCGGCCTGCACGCGCGAGGAGCTGGTCGCCTGGACCCGCGCGCTCGACCGCGTGCTGCTGTGGGGCTTCTACGTGATCCCGAACTGGTACCTGCGCTCCGACCGCGTGCTCTACTGGGACAAGTACGCGCGCCCCGCGGTGCCGGTCAAGTCCGGCGTCAACACGAGCCTGTGGTGGTACGATGCCAAACGCGCCGCCGCGCTCGAGCGGGTGATCGACAATCTCGACGCCGACAGCGAAACCGCGCCGCCGGGCGAAACGCCGGGCTGGGGCACCGTCATCGCCTGGCTGCTGGCCGGGCTCGCGGTCGCTTATTGGCTCGCGCGCCGCGCGCTGCGGCGGAAAACCTGACGGGGAGGAACCGATGGGCGCCTATATCGTTCGCCGACTGCTGCTGATGATCCCGACACTGTTCGCGATCATGGTGATCAATTTCATCATCATCCAGGTCGCGCCGGGCGGGCCGGTGGAGCAGATCATCGCCGAGCTGACCGGCACCGGCGCCGACATCACCGGGCGCGTGACCCGCACCGACGTAGGCGAAACCCTACAGTCGGCCGCCGCCGATGCCGATGCGACCGGCGGCTACCGCGGCGCCCAGGGGCTCGACCCCGAGTTCATCAAGGAGCTCGAGCAGCGCTTCGGTTTCGACAAGCCGCTGCACGAGCGCTTCTTCGAGATGATGGGCAACTACCTGCGCTTCGATTTCGGCGACAGCTTCTTCCGCGACCGTTCGGTGGTCGACCTCGTGCTCGACAAGATGCCGGTGTCGATCTCGCTCGGCGTCTGGACCACGCTGCTGGTGTACCTGATCTCGATCCCGCTCGGCATCGCCAAGGCGATGCGCGACGGCAGCCGCTTCGACCTGTGGACCAGCGTCGTCGTCGTCATCAGCTCGGCGATCCCGAGTTTCCTGTTCGCGATCTTCCTGCTGGTGATCTTCGCCGGCGGCAGTTACCTCGACTGGTTCCCGCTGCGCGGGCTGGTGTCCGACAACTGGGCCGACCTGTCGTGGCCCGATCGCATCCGCGATTACCTGTGGCACATCACGCTGCCGGTGATCGCGATGACCATCGGCGGCTTCGCCACGCTGACGATGCTGACCAAGAATTCGTTCATGGACCAGATCGGCCAGCAATACGTGCTCACCGCGCGCGCCAAGGGTCTCACCGAGCGCCGCGTGATGTACGGCCACGTGTTCCGCAACGCGATGCTGATCGTCGTCGCCGGCTTCCCGTCGGCCTTCGTCGGCATGCTGTTCACCGGCTCGGTGCTGATCGAGATCATCTTTTCGCTCGACGGCCTCGGCCTGCTCGGCTTCGAGGCCGCGTTCAACCGCGACTACCCGGTCGTCTTCGGCACGCTGTTCTTCTTCTCGCTGCTCGGGCTTTTGATGACGCTGGTCGGCGACATCATGTACACCATCATCGATCCGCGCATCGATTTCGAGGCGAGGGGCCGCTAATGACCGAGCCGCCGGTGCAGCACCGATTTCTCGGCCAGCCGATCACACCGCTGACGCATCGGCGGCTCGAGAACTTCCGCGCCAACCGCCGCGGCTGGTGGTCGCTGTGGATTTTCGCGGTGCTGTTCGTCGTGACACTGTTCGCCGAGTTCGTCGCCAACGACAAGCCGATCCTGGTCTACTACGACGGCGGCTTTTACACGCCGATCTTCAGAACTTACCCGGAAACCGCGTTCGGCGGCGAATTTCCGACCGAGGCCGACTACCGCGACCCGTACGTCGCCGAACTGATCGACGACCGCGGCTGGATGGTCTGGCCGCTGGTCCGCTACGACCATCAAACCGTGTCCTGGGATCTCGCGGTGCCGGCGCCGGCGCCGCCCGACGGCCTGCACTGGCTCGGCACCGACGACCAGGCCCGCGACGTGGTCGCGCGGTTGGTCTACGGCTTTCGCATCTCGGTGCTGTTCGGCTTTACGCTGACCATCATCAGCGCGCTCGTCGGCGTCGCCGCCGGCGCCGCGCAGGGTTATTTCGGCGGCTGGCTGGATTTGCTGTTCCAGCGCTTCATCGAGGTCTGGGCGGGGCTGCCGATCCTCTACATCCTGATCATCCTCGCCAGCATCGTTGAGCCCAACTTCTGGTGGCTGCTCGGCGTGCTGCTGCTGTTCTCGTGGATGGGTTTCGTCGGCGTCGTCCGCGCCGAGTTCCTGCGCGCGCGCAACTTCGAGTACGTGCGCGCGGCGCGTGCGCTCGGCGTGTCCGACCGCGTGATCATGTTCAAGCACGTGCTGCCGAACGCGATGGTGGCGACGCTGACCTTCATGCCGTTCACGCTGGCGGGCTCGGTCACGGTGCTGACGTCGCTCGATTTTCTCGGCATCGGCCTGCCGCCGGGCTCGGCCTCGCTCGGCGAACTGCTGGCGCAGGGCAAGGCCAACCTGCAGGCGCCGTGGCTGGGTTTGACCGGCTTTTTCGTCATCGGCGCGATGCTGAGCCTGCTGATCTTCATCGGCGAGTCGGTGCGCGACGCCTTCGACCCGCGCAAGACGATCGGATGAGCAGCCTTTTGCATATCGAAGATTTGTCGGTGCATTTCGATACGCCGTCGGGCGAGGTGGTCGCGGTCGACCGCGTCTCGCTCGACATCGACAAGGGCGAGACCGTCGCGCTGGTCGGCGAGAGCGGCTCGGGCAAGTCGGTGACCGCGCTGTCGGTGATGCAGCTGCTGCCCTACCCGCGCGCGCGCCACCCGAACGGCAGCATCCGTTTCAACGATGAGGAAATGATCGGCGCCAGGCCGGCCGACCTGATGCGCATCCGCGGCGACCAGGTCGGCATGATCTTCCAGGAGCCGATGACGTCGCTGAACCCGCTGCACACGGTGCACAAGCAAATCCGCGAAACGCTGATCCTGCACAAGGGCATGAGCGAGCAGGAAGCGCGGGCGCGCACGCTGGAGCTACTCGACCTGGTGCATATCCGCGAGCCGGAGAAACGTCTCGACAGCTACCCGCACCAGCTCTCCGGCGGCCAGCGCCAACGGGTCATGATCGCGATGGCGCTGGCCAATGAGCCCGATCTGCTGATCGCCGACGAGCCCACCACCGCGGTCGACGTGACCACGCAGGCGCAGATCCTGAAACTGCTCGAGGAATTGCAGAACGAGATGGGCATGGCGGTGCTGTTGATCACGCACGACCTCGGCATCGTCGACAAGGTCAGCGACCGCGTCTACGTGATGCAGCAGGGGCGTATCGTCGAGCACGGCCCGACGCGGACGGTCTACGACAGCCCGCGCGAGGCCTACACGGTCGACCTGCTGTCCGCCGAGCCGGCGCAAAAGCCGCCGGTCGATCTCTCCGCCAGCCCGACCGTGCTCGAGGCCGAGCACATCCGCGTCTGGTTCCCGGTGCGCAAGGGCATCCTGCGCCGCACTGTCGATCACATCAAGGCCGCCGACGACATCAGCTTCAGCCTGCGCGCCGGCGAGACCGTCGGCGTGGTCGGCGAGAGCGGCTCGGGCAAGACCACGCTCGCGCTCGGGCTGCTGCGACTCGAGCGCGCGCAGGGGCGCATCGATTTCGGCGGCACCGAGATCCAGGACCTGCGCGGCGAGGATTTGAAGCCGATCCGGCGGCAGATGCAGGTCGTGTTCCAGGATCCGTACGGCTCGCTGAGCCCGCGGATGTCGATCCACCAGATCGTCGAGGAAGGCCTTGTCGCGCACGGCATCGGCGACGAGGCATCGCGCGACGAAATGGTCGTCGCCGCGCTCGACGAGGTCGGCATCGATCCGGCGAGCCGCTTCCGCTACCCGCACGAATTCTCCGGTGGCCAGCGCCAGCGCATTGCGATCGCGCGCGCGATGATCATGAAACCGAAACTGGTGCTGCTCGACGAGCCGACCTCGGCGCTGGACCGCTCGGTGCAGGTGCAGATCGTCGACCTGCTGTTGAAACTGCAGGCCGAGCACGACCTGGCGTACCTGTTTATCAGCCACGACCTCAAGATCGTGCGCGCGCTCTCCGACCAGCTGATCGTGCTGCGCAACGGTGTCGTGGTCGAACAGGGGGAAGCCGACCGGGTCTTCGAGGCGCCGTCAGATCCCTACACGAAAGCCCTGATCTCCGCCGCCTTCGACTTCGAACTGGAAGACGAATCCGTCCTCGAACAATGAACCGAGGAAATTCCGGGGACAGTATACCTAACCCCAGAAGCACCGCTCAGTGGTAATCAGATTCAAGCAGTCTCGTTGACAATTGCGCTATCGGTCTGGCGTGATATCATCATTGCGATCAAACGACTTACACGGAGGTAAGTTATGGCCAGGATGCCAAGACTCGTCGTGCCCGGTTACCCCCATCACGTCACCCAACGCGGGAATCGCCGTCAGCAAACTTTCTTCTGCGAAGGCGATTATCGCCACTACATCGCCCTGATGTCCGAATCCGCAGGTCAGGCCGAAACCGAAATCTGGGCCTATTGCCTGATGCCAAACCACGTGCACCTGGTGATGGTGCCGAGCAGCGCAGACGGTTTGCGAGCAACCCTGGGAGAAGCGCACCGGCATTACACCCGGCATATTAATTTCCGCCAGGGTTGGCGCGGTCACTTGTGGCAGGAACGGTTTCACTCCTTTCTGATGGATGAAGATTACCTGCTTGCCACAGTCCGATATGTCGAAAGTAATCCGGTTGCCGCCGGACTGTGCCGACACCCCGGCGAATGGCCATGGTCTAGTGCGCGGGCGCACCTCGAGAGCACGGACGACATCCTGGTGATCGTTAAGCCCATGCTCGATCGCATAGCCGACTGGGAAGCCTACCTGTCCAGCAGCACCCGCAGCGACAGGGCGGAGTCGATCCGGCGACACAATCGAACCGGGCGCCCTCTCGGCAACACCGAATTCATAAAAATACTGGAGAAACAAACCGGCAAAACCCTCACCCCAAAACGCCCCGGCCCAAAACCAACCTCGACTAATTAGGTATACTGTCCCCGGAATTCATGACCCCTTAGTCTCTGCACAGTAGGTACAGGTTACGGATCTCTCCCCTTTAATTCATGATCAAAGCTTGCCGGCTTCACGATAAGAGACCATGCGTTGCTGGTTTTCATCCCACAGGCTTGCCCGGAAACAGTCCACGATATCCCGCGGTGCGAGTGACGTGGTGATCGGTGACTGTAGCTCGGGTATCGCGGCCATGGCTTCGGGCAGTCGATAAAACGGGATGCGCACGTTGAGATGATGAATATGGTGGTAACCGATGTTGCCGGTGAACCATTGCATGAGTTTGCCGAGCCGCATGTAACTGGATGACTCCAGCGCTGCACGATAAAAGGTCCAGGCCTCCGGCGAGATCACGTGCATACGTTTAAAACTGTGTTGCGCGAAAAACAGGTAACTGCCAAGTGCCGAGGCAATGACCATGGGCAGTATCACGCTAAACAGCGCGACATCAAAACCGCCGAACAACCATAACACGGTGATCAGTCCGCCATGAAACAGGAGTACCCACACGGAGTCCTTGTGCCTGCTCGGCTCAGTGATTAACGGCAGTAACGTGATGCTGAAGGCAAAGATCGTAATGTAGCCAAACAGCACCACCAGCGGATGACGCTGAAAGCGGTAACTGAAGCGTTGCGTGAATGAAGCATCGCGCCACATTCGAGTGGTCATCAACGGGAAAGCGCCGACACTGGCCTCGCTGATCTGGCCAACGTGGCCATGATGATAGTTATGACTATTTTTCCACGAGCTGGCGGGTGTCAGCGCAAAACCGGCATAAAGCTGAAACAACCACTTTGCTAAGCGCGAGTCACGCAGAATCGCACCATGCATATAATCATGAAATGTAATAAACGCCCGCACCATGAACAGCGCACCGAGGATGGATAATGCCAGCCGCAATGGCCATAATGGCGCCATGCCTGCGCCGACCAGCGCGGCAATCATCAGGGTAAAAGTGGAAATCAAATATCGCCAGCTCCTGGCGGCGGATTCTCGCGCAAAGGGCCGGGTGGCTTGTACCAGTTCCTTGCCCATGCGAATCCCTGCACTGTGTTCGGCCATGCCCGGGTCTTGTTGTCGATGCGGATTTTGTGAACGACCTGTTTGATTTATTACTTCTTCCGGCTGCGATGCTCCCATGATCGCAATCTCCTGGACTGATTAAAGATATTGACCCTCTGCGGGTAGTTTCTAAATGCTTAGTGCCATAAAACGCAAAATGGGTTTTTGATGCCCGTCAAAAAAACACCGCTGAATCGATTACCGGGGCGATCACGGGAAATTGGTCTAACCTCATTAGATGCAAATATTTTCCCGTCAAACACTGGTGCTTGCCCTTATGCTGTCGATTGGCTGTGTGGCTAGCGGGCCGAGTTCGGCTGTCGAGATCTACAAGTACGTTGATAGCAATGGCCGGGTTCACCTGACTGACAGGCCGCCGCACAACGGATACCAATTGATTCAGAAGGCCGGAAAAAAGTTGCGCATGCCGCGGATCAATTTACGGGACAAAGACGCTAACCGGAAACGCTTCGCCAGCAAGATTGCCGAGGTCGCGAGTCGATACCAGGTTCCGGAGGCGCTGATTCATGCGGTCATCACCGTCGAGTCCGCCTACGATCCCAACGCAATATCTCGAGCCGGCGCGGTTGGACTGATGCAACTGATGCCCGCAACCGCCAGACGCTACGGGGTCGCCAACCGGCGAAATCCATATGCGAATTTGACTGGCGGCACACGTTATCTTAAAGACCTGTTGCTACGTTTTGATCGCAATCTCGAACTGGCGCTCGCCGGCTACAACGCGGGCGAAAACGCGGTCGAAAAATTTGGCAACCAGATCCCGCCGTTCGATGAAACGCAGAATTACGTGCGCAAAGTTCTGCAACTCTATTCGCAGCAATCCGCCGGATTATCCGGCGACGTCTGATCAACATTGCTTCCTGTCAATTGTAAGGCTTGACCCCGTTTACATTAGAAATCTTAGGACACTATACTTATTTCCTACTTGGCCGCTCGGCTAGCCAATTCCGGCCCTCTAATCCCGTACTGTTTCCGTGGTTGAGCGCCGCCGCAATGCCCCCATATTCATGACCACAAGCATATGAGTCAGGAGTTTCAAACCATGTTTAATCCGATTACGATCCCGTTCGGCGCGGAAATTCCGGGGACAGTATACCCATTTCTCACCGGCGCAAGCACATTAGCTACAGGTAATTAAGTATACTGTCCCCGTTATTCTCGAGTACCGCGGCCCTCTAATCCCATACTGTTTCCGTGGTTGAGCGCCGGCGCAATGCCCCCATCTTCATAACCACAAGCATATGAATCAGGAGTTTCAAACCATGTTTAATCCGATTACGATCCCGTTCGGCGCGGTCATGCTCTACAACGTCGTCGAGCTCAAGCCCGGCGTCACCACCGGCGACGTCGAGATAGCCATCGGTGAAATGTGCAACACCGTCAAGAATACTTATGGCGACGACAAAGGCGGCTTCATCGGCGGCCAGGTGTTCGAATACACCGGTTTCGTCTCGCCGGAAGGCTCGTTCGACCCGGAGCGCAAGACCGAGGACCACATTGTCATCATCACTTACTGGAATTCGTTCGAGCAGCACGAAAAATCGCACGCCGATAACGTGTTTAAGGAGAAGTTCGAAGCCCTCGCCGAGCACTGCTCGGAGACCTACGAGCTTGGTTACGAGATGCTCTGGCAGGGCGTGCCCGAAGAATAGGATTCCCCTACCGCGACGCCAAGGCGGCGGCGATTCGTAAAGATCCCGCCGTCGTCCGTCCCCGATGCGCAGTTCCAGTCGTTAACCCGGTTTCCGGGGAAGACAGACCTGTTCTGTTAGCTCAATTCGGAGGCTGACTCGCCTGAAATGCGCATAGTTTCCCCGGCATTGAAACATTGTCAGATGTAAGGCCTGATTCCCCTGGTGCGTCAATGCTCTATCACGGGACTAACGTCAATTCCTGATGATTGGCGTGCGCGGCACATGCGTGATTATCTCCGGTGCATCGTTGGTGATAATGGCTTGCTCCGCCACCGCCATCGAGCGGCCGGAGTTGCGGTCGTTCAGGATCATGTGCGTGAAAAACGACATGTTTTCCTCGAGCACCAGCGGATTGCCCGCGAATATCA
>JAOTYD010000021.1 GCA_029862005.1 Gammaproteobacteria bacterium
CGACATCCCTGGCATCCCTGGCATTCCCATTCCTGGCATTCCCGGCATTCCCGACATCCCTGGCATCCCTGGCATTCCCATTCCTGGCATTCCCGGCATTCCCGGCATTCCCGACATCCCTGGCATTCCCATTCCTGGCATTCCCGGCATTCCCGGCATCCCTGGCATCCCTGGCATTCCCATACCGGGCATCATGCCCATGCCTGTCATGGGATTCATCATCCCCGTCATCGGCGCCATCATCATGCCCGTCATTGGATTCATCATCATTCCCATCGGCGCCATCATCATCCCGGTCATCGGATTCATCATCCCGGTCATCGGTGCCATCATTCCCGTCATCGGGTTCATCATCCCGGTCATCGGTGCCGCCATTCCCGTCATCGGGTTCATCATCCCGGTAGCTGCTCCACCGTAGGTCTGGGGATTGCCCATATGCATCATCGGATTCATCGCCTGCAGCACGCCCCCGTAATCCTTTTGGTAGCGGGCTATATCCTCGTCAGTATGACACTCGACGCAAGACGAAATCGCCGGTTGCCCCTGCAACTCGCCGCTCATCATGCTGTTCATAAGCTTGATCCAGACGTTTGGATCCATCGACTTTTGCAAAGCCTCTGACATCTCCGGATTTGCTGTCGCGGTGGTGGTTTCCTCCGGGGTATCCGCCGCCATCGATAGCGAAGCCGTCAGGCCGAAAAATACGGCTAACAGTAATTTCAAAATGCTGGTATTCATTAAATGTACTCCCAGGTACTGGTTAAATGCCAAAAACGGCAGGTTTAGTCTCGAATTTAAATTGAAATCGTTAAAAATCACCGGTGGCAGCACCTTCCATGATGTAGCGCATACCATCGCGAATCCTGACGGCCTCGGCACGCAGCTCCTGGTCGAGAACGCTATTCGGATTCTGTGCCAGGTTGAGCCAGTTTACGTCCCAGTCCAGGGTCATCACCCAGAGCTTGCCGGCCGCATCCTCGAGCAGTGCAATGCGACAGGGAATAAAGACGATAAATTCAGGCGCATAGTCGAGAACCTTGCGGGCCACTATGGCGTCGCAAAAATTGAAAATTTCAACGCGCGGGGTCTCTTCGCCGGTAATGGCGGTGATATCCTTCCACAGCGGGCTGTGCCCGACGAACTTGAAGTTGATTTCATTGGCGCGCAAGCGCATCGACTCCACCGCGTCGTCAAACGAAACATCTTCGGCGACCGGCATCTTGTCCGCCATGATCGAAATCATGTCGCGCAAGGATAGTGGGCTCAGCATCATCATGCTCTGGTAAAGGTTGCGCTTGGCTTCATCCGAGATCGAGTCTGATACCGTGTTTGCAGGGACATCGCGCTTGCTCTGTGAGGGAATCCACATACGGGCCTGGTTGGGGCCACCAAACATACCCTCGAGCATCTGCGTATTGGCGGCGCGCAGCATGGCATCGAGGATATTAAACCGGGTGGCCTCATCAATGGGGGCATTCATGAAATGATTCGCCATCATCATCATCCACTGCATGTTCATCCATTCGGAGGACATTCCCTGGGAATTGATGTTAGACGATATGGAGGGCGTGGTATTCGCCAGCCATGGGAACAGGTAGAAGGGATTTTGCAGCGGGCTAACAACCGGCGCATCGCAACCCGGCTCCCCCGCGGTACACTTTTCCTGGCTCGCCACAGGGTGCGGAACCATCGACAAAGCGATTGCAGTGATTGCAATAAAACGAGCCAACATGACGTATCCCCCCGGGTTTATTATGGTCAGTCATCAGTTGATAATGCCTTACCTTAACAACCATCGGCTTCAGAGCAAATACCCACTAGGGCATACAATTCAGGTCGATAAACGCTTAATCTAACCCTCATAACTCTGAACTTACCCAAATTGGGGTATAGTATTGCATCAACCAGTTAAGTTAATTTTCAACTATCGATTTGCATCAGAAATTTCTGCATAATATTAAATTGCAACCTGCCCAGCGCAGGAAGCGCATGAGCAATTATCGAGGAGGAACAACATGACAATGAAGCAAGTTACCAGTGGAATAGCATCGATTACACTGTTTTGCTGCTTATCGATTCTGGGCAGTATTTCGGTCGCAAGCGCCGACGCTGTCGCAGACGGCAAAAAAGTAGCCTTTGACCGCAAGAAAGGCAACTGCCTGGGTTGCCACATGATGGCAGATGGCGCACTACCCGGGAATATCGGCCCACCGTTGATCGCCATGAAGGCGCGCTTCCCCGACAAGGCCAAGCTGCGCGAGCAAATCTGGGACCCTACAATAGCCAATCCTAACACCATCATGCCTCCTTTCGGGAAGCACAGAATCCTGACAGAAAAGGAAGTAGATCTCATTACCGAGTTTGTCTACACCCTTTAGTCCTGCATGAAAATATCGCACGAGGAAAATTTAAGATGAATCTTTTACGTCGCAAGTTTATTAAAACGGCCGCATTTGTCGGCGCCACGGTATCGGCCGTCGGCACAGGAATTTTAGTTCCCCAAAGAGCCCTGGGTGCTTACAGTAAGGCGGCCTTTGAAGCCAAGGACGTGGGTGGCGCACTAACGGCCTCTATGGGCACTGACCAGCATACCGCCTCCGGCGACATCAAGCTGAAGGCACCGGACATAGCCGAGAACGGCGCAGTGGTACCCATTACCGTGTCATCGACGATGGGTAATATTGATACTATTGCCATTGTTGCATCAGCTAACGTCTCACCACTGACTTCAACCTATACGCTGTCTTCCGCCTCTGAGCCCTTTGTTTCCACGCGGATAAAGATGGCCAAGACCTCCGACGTTCTCGCCGTGGTCAAGGCAGATGGCAAACTCTATTCAACTACGAAGGAAGTCAAGGTCACCATCGGTGGCTGCGGCGGTTAATATCAGACTTTAAAGAATTGGAGAATTAAACATGGCTTCTATTAAGATTCGCGCAAAAGCAAAGGATGGTCTGACAACTGTCAAGACACTGATGAGTCATCCGATGGAAACCGGATTGCGCAAAGACTCAAAAACTGGCGAAAAAATTCCAGCGCATCACATTACCGAGGTTACTGCAGAGCATAATGGCCAGACAGTAATGACGGCAAACTGGGGCGGTGCCATTTCGAAAAATCCATACCTGTCCTTTAAATTCAAGGGTGCGGCATCGGGTGACAAGATAAAGATCACCTGGGTCGATAACATGGGTAAGGGTGACAGCGCCGAAGCTGCAATCAAGTAAGCCGCGGCTTAAGAAAAACACGAGGAGGAACTGTCATGAAAAAGATACTGACCACCCTGGGGATTGCCATCCTGATAGCGCTGCCTTTTAACACGATGGCAACGCCACAGCAGGACCTGGCGGAATTTCGGGATTATTACAAGAAACGCTTTCCCGGCACCCCGTTCGATGATTACATCAACGGCGTATACTCGATTGATCCGGCATCACGCGAACAATGGGAAGAAATCGAGGAATTTCCACCCTACGAACTAAGCCTCAGCAGGGGCGAGGAACTATTCAACAAGCCGTTTGCCAACGGTAAAACCTATGCCAGTTGTTTTGAAAATGGCGGTATTGGCATTCGTCAGAACTATCCTTACTTCGATACCGACCGTGGCGAAGTGATTACACTGGAACTGGCGATCAACGAATGTCGTGAAGCCAATGGCGAGAAAAAGTTGAAGTGGAAAAAAGGTCCGATCGCCGATATTTCCGCCTACATGGCCTATACCTCGCGCGGTAACATCATCGACATCAAGATCCCGGATGATCCGCGCGCAATCGCAGCCTATGAACGCGGCAAGAAACACTTCTACCAGAAACGCGGCCAGCTCAACATGGCCTGCGCCGATTGCCACAAGTTTTATGCCGGTAACAAGGTGCGCGCCGACCTGCTGAGCCCTGCCCTGGGGCAACTGAGCCATTTTCCAGTATATCGTTCCAAATGGGGCGGCATGGGTACCACGCACCGTCGTTACGGTGGCTGTAACAAGCAGGTGCGTGCCAAGGACTACCCGGCGCAAAGCGCAGAGTACCGCGCGCTCGAATACTTCCACACCTACATGAGTAACGGCCTCGCGGTCAACGGACCCGGCGCCAGGAAGTAAAACCAATCCAGTCTCAGTCTGGAATGCCGGGTCATCGACCCGGCATTTTTTTATCCCCAAAGGGGTAGCCCACTATCAAACAGGGCAGTTTTATCGCTCTTCCAATTAAACTATGGTTGACACTTACTTTTTAAGGCTGTTCTATCGCCTGGTTGATACAAATCAATGAGTGTTAGCAAGAAAGGTTTAAAAAACCAATCGACTTGAAGATTAACCAGCAGAGGAATCCATTCATTATGTCCGAATATACCGAAAAATTTGACGCCACAGGCCTCAACTGCCCGCTCCCCATTCTGAGATCGAAAAAGGTTTTATCGTCGATGAATAGCGGCGACGTACTTTATGTCATCGCCACTGACTCGGGTTCAGTCAAGGATTTTGACGCCTTCTGCAAGCAAACCGGACACGAACTGCTCGAAAGCTCGGAAGCCGAAGGCAAGTATCATTATTACATCAAGAAGGCCTGAGGTCGGTGCTCAGTTGCCTACACTATTCCGGAGCTGAAGTATGTCTGAGAAAAAACTGGCGCTGATCGCCACCAAGGGCACCCTGGATTGGGCCTACCCCCCCTTCATTCTGGCATCCACTGCCGCCGCCATCGGTTACGAAGTGCAGATATTCTTCACTTTTTACGGATTGCAGTTGCTCAAGAAGGATATGAACCTCAAGGTCTCGCCGCTCGGCAATCCCGGAATGCCGATGCCGATGGGTATGGACAAATGGTTCCC
This sequence comes from Gammaproteobacteria bacterium, assembly GCA_029862005.1. Taxonomy (NCBI): domain Bacteria; kingdom Pseudomonadati; phylum Pseudomonadota; class Gammaproteobacteria; species Gammaproteobacteria bacterium. Next base: position 4,825 of record JAOTYD010000021.1, read on the forward strand.
GACGATCGGTACCGCGATCCCCGGCATGGAAGCCATGATGAGCAGCATGATGAAATCCAAGATGAAATCGAAAGGCGTCGCCAGCGTGGCCGAGCTGCGCGAGTTATGCCTCGAAGCTGACGTTAAACTGATCGCCTGTCAAATGACGGTCGATTTGTTCGACATGCAGCCGAGTGAGTTTATCGACGGCATCGACTACGCCGGTGCCACTACTTTTTTCGAATTTGCCGGGGAATCGGACGTCAACCTGTTCATCTAGCAATTACTATTTTTATAAATCTAGCGAACATGAGGAGGCAGTAACGATGAGAGTTCGACTTAAACTTTTTTGCTTTGCTTTACTGGCAGTCACATTTCCAGCATCGGTCTGGGCAACTAATGGGTATTTTACCCACGGTGTCAGCACCGCTGAAAAGGGACTCGCTGGTGCGGGCGTTGCATTTTCCCAGGATACACTTGCTGCGGGCAACAATCCGGCCGGCATGGTCTGGCAGGGTGCGCGCTACGACATCGGCGGCGCCTGGTTCGCGCCGATGCGAAGCTATTCTGTTACCGGCGGCCCTACCCCCGGTTGTAGCCCACAGGGTTGTACCTTCAGTATTGGCGACGGCGATCAATCGATCGATAGCGAAAACGAAGGCTTTTTAATTCCCCAGCTCGGTTACAACTGGGTAATCGATGACGATAGCACGGTCGGAATATCAGTCTTCGGCAATGGCGGCATGAACACCGAGTACAAAGGTGGAACCGCACTGGTATTCGATGGCGTGGCGACCTTTAATACCCTCGATGGAACCTTTGGCGCTGGCACCGCGGGCGTAGACTTGGCACAATTGTTCATCGCGACCACCTACGCGGCAAAACTATCGGACAAGACTTCCTGGGGAATTAGCGGAATCATTGCCTACCAGCGTTTCGAGGCCAAGGGTCTGGCAAATTTTAGCCCTTTTTCCCAGGACCCGAGCAATTTGACCAATAACGACCACGATACCTCAACCGGTATCGGAATACGGCTGGGATTCCAGACTGAAATCTCTCCGGGCGTGCGCTTTGGCGCCGCGTACCAGCCGGAAATCGATATGAGCGAATTTGATGACTACGCCGGCCTGTTCGCGAAAGACGGCGACTTCGATATTCCGTCGAATTTAACGCTTGGCGTGGCCATTGACATCGGTAACCACGGTGTTTTGGTGGTCGACCTGCAACAAATCAACTACGAGGATGTACCCTCGGTATCCAATTCCATCTTCAACTTCGACACCTGTGCTCCCGGTACAGGACCGGGCGGTAGCGGTGCAGGTGATGGCTGTCTCGGTGGCGATGACGGCGCCGGATTCGGTTGGGAAGACATCCAAATCGTCAAGCTCGGTTACCAGTGGCAGGAAGGAAAAATGACCTGGCGAGTGGGTGTAAGCGTCAGCGAGCAGCCGATTCCCGATGAAGAAGTTGTGTTTAATATCCTTGCACCTGGCGTTATCGAGGAGACATTAACTTTCGGCTTTACCCGGCAACTGGACGCCAACAGCTCGCTAAATTTTGCCGCAATGTATGCGCCCAACGTATCGGTTGAAGGCACCAGTAACTTCGATCCATCACAGGAAGTTGAGCTTGAGATGGACCAGTACGAACTAGTACTGAGTTACAACCGCAGGCTCTAGTCAGATCGCAGTTAAATAATGCCTGCGACAAGACGATCAACTGCCAAGTGGCAGTTGATCGTCACTAAACCGCATTACTCGGTATCTCAATGAAGTTAATCAATTTTTCGCGATCGATAATCCGGCATTTTTGCCTGATACTATTCTTTTTCAGTTCTCTAGCAGGTGCTGAAGCTGACCTCAAGCCGTTTGTGCTAGCCGCGGTCTTTGAAGACAGACAAATATCCGAGATCAGTACAGAAGTCAGTGCAAACCTACAAAGCGCGGGATTCGAAGTTATTGGGCAATATTCCCCATATGATGATGCGATCATCCTGGCTTTTTCCAGCGAGGAACTGCGTAGTCTTGCAACCAGGAGCGCACGTGGCGGTTATGGCGCTGTAATGCGGGCTTCGCTCACCCGTAACAATGGCAAAATAGAATTCGCCTATACCAACCCGCTTTACTGGGCAAACGCCTATCGCATGCAGGCCGATGTCGAATCGATTGCAACACAATTGAAATCGGTGCTGGGACATGAACAAACCTTTGGCAGCGGCGAACTGACACTGACGGCGAGTGATTTACGCAAGTATCACTACACCTTCATGATGGAGTATTTTGATGATCCAAGCGTGTTGAATTACTTCGATTCACACGAACAGGCGGTGACTACTGTTCGAGAAAATCTGGCAAAACAGGCAGGCGCCTCGACCCAGGTGTTCGAGCTGAAACTGGGTTCCGACACTAATGGCAAACAGATGACCCTGTTCGGTGTCGCGCTTAACGGCACAGATAAAGACGATTGCAGCAGTGACGCTTACATCATGACTCGTATCGATAAGGATACACCCCGTCACAGCGCTCACCTTCCCTACGAGATTCTGGTTTATGGAGACCATGCAGAAGCACTCTATGGCAGGTTCAGAATCGCAATTAGCTGGCCCCACTTACCAATGATGGCAAGCGATACTGGTGCTACCTTTTTCAGTATTATGTGCGCGCCTGGCGCAATTCAGGACTCTTTGACTAAAATAGCGGGCGGTGTTACAGAATATAAATCAGAGAAATGACAGTTTATATCGAAGCAGAAAAATCAGATTAGATGGAAATAGACCTTTATTCTCAAAGCCTGTTGTGGGCATTTGGATTGTCAGTGGTATTTGGCGCCATCGCCAACAAGGCGAACTTTTGCACCATGGGAGCGGTTTCTGACTGGATTAATATTGGCGACCACAATCGCATGCGCTCGTGGCTGCTGGCAATCGCAATTGCGACCATCGGCGTCGGTATTCTCGAATACACCGGTAGCATCGACCTGTCGCTGACGACCAGTAACGAGACCTCCAACCCACCCTATCGCAGTGCCAACTTCATCTGGCTGCGTCACCTGGTCGGTGGCCTGATGTTCGGCGTCGGCATGACTCTGGCGAGCGGTTGCGGCAACAAAACCCTGGTACGCCTGGGCGAAGGTAATATGAAGTCGGTAGTAGTTCTCACGATCATGGGGATTGCCGCCTGGTGGATGTTGTTTACCAATTTCGGATACCTCGTATTCCTGCAGTGGATGCTGCCGGTAAGCATCGATTTTTCGAACCAGGGCATTCCGAGCCAGGATATTGCAGCCGTGCTCTCAGGTGTCACAGGGATTGACTTCAGTCCCACTCTGGGATTCGCGATTGCTTTGCTGGTCGCGATTCCCCTGTTGATCTGGATCCTGCGCGCACGTGATTTCCGTGCAGACCTGGAATTGTTCAGCGCTGGCTTTGTAATCGGCATGCTGATCGTTATCGGCTGGTACGTCACCAGCGGGCCGAGTGGAATCGCGCTGATGGAGGAACTGGAATTCATGGATGAACGCCCCTTTTTCACGGGTGCCCAGTCACTGACCTTCATCGGACCGACCGGACATATTGCCCAGTACCTGAAAGAAGGTTTTTCCGCGATATTTTTAACCTTTGGCATCGCCACGGTAGTCGGAGTCGTGGTTGGTTCGTTTCTCTACACCTTAATATTTCGCAAAGTCCGTATCGAATGGTTCGTGTCCCGGAACGATTTCGTAATGCATGCAATTGGCGGTCTGCTGATGGGTATCGGTGGGGTGTTGGGAATGGGTTGCACCATCGGTCAGGGCATCACCGGTGTCTCGGTCCTGGCGCTGGGATCGATACTGACCATCATTTCAATCATCGCCGGCAGTGCCGCTACGATGAAATACCAGTATTACCTTATGATGCGCGAAGATGACTAGAAGGGATATACCGGACGATTCGTATTCTTGTTAGGCTACCAACCAGATTGATCCTAGGATTATTTCGAGCTTTGAGGCTGACAAAGACTTCAAATCAATGAATTGAAATTGATACTTTAAACCAGGAGATTACGATGAATCAGGCATATCGTGACGCGGTCACCAAGATGGAAGAAATGAAGGTCCAGGAGGAATATATTCTTGGCTGGCAGGGTGGTTTTCTGGGGCATCCGCAACGTGAAGAGCAGCGTCTCACAGACGCTTACGAAGCGGGCTACGAAGACGGCAGTGCCAAAACTACCGACAATTTTGCCAACTGGGTCGAATCCTAAGTCTCAAAAACAACGAGCCCGGACAGCGATCGTTTCAGCGCCGATTCAATTTCAGGGGCCTCCCTGCCAATTATATAGTCAGGGATCCAGCGCTTATCGCGCTCACCCATGGTCGCTTTGACGCGGTCCCCAAGGCAACAGCGCATCGCGAAACTGCCGCCCTCCAACTCGTCGAATCCATAACCCGCGTAGTCTGACGAGCGCCGATTCATCTTGTCGATAAAATCAGCCTGGTATTCGCCCTCGCCCTGCACGTCGATGCGACTATCTTCAAGCATGCGTGCTAAATCCTTGACCAGGCAATTTATAAACTCGATGCGCTGATCCTGGCTAGCCTTTGGATAGATCCAGCGATCACAGAAATGCACCAGGTAACAGACCATTTCCTCCATGATATCGATGCGCTGATATTGCGTCGTGGTTTCGAAATTCTCGTTTTCCAGGTTCAGCACGACGTTAGCAGCGAGCTTAAAAATCGTCGCGCCAATCGCGTTCGCCATTTGTGCAGCCGACCTCGGCCTCTCGCCCTGGTTCCAGCTTTTCTTGACTCGTACCATGTTAATTGGGTTTCCGGTACTAACCTCAATGGGCTGCCAGCCACTCGATCACATGGCGTAATAGTGCGTCTTCATGCCCCTGAAAAAAATGATTGGCACCATCCACACGCACCTGCAAATACTGACGACCCGATTGTTTTTTTCCTGCCATGGCTCGCTGGTCAACAGAATTAAGCACCGGTTCAAGATCTTCGCTGCCGTACAAATCCAATACTGGAACCCGGACCTTTGCAAGTGCCTCGAGGATATCGAAGAAAGCGTTTTCGGCATCCATACCGATAATAACCAGTGAGACGACCTCATCGGGATCGTTTCGCGACAGGTAATAATTTGCCATCGACGCACCCATGCTGTGGGCGACGATAGTGACTTTTTTATAGCCGTTGTCATCCAGGTAATCGAGAGCCGCTTCGAAACGTCCGGGCACCTCGGGAAACAGCAGTCCATATTCTCCTTCATCCGCATCGTTGGCCAGAATCGGCATTTGCACCGATAGCGTCGTAATCTCCTGTTCGAGCAAACCCGCCCGCAGGGGATAAATCACATCGGGCCAGTTAGGATGCACGCCGATACCATGCACCAGGATTACCGCGCGATCCAAGTTCTTATCACCCTCGGTTACAATGCCCAGGAACTCATGCCCGCTGTCGTCGAGCAACCAAATTTCATCCCCGTCCAGCAAACCGTCGATCACCTGTTCTGCCCAGCGGCTTTCCTTGGCAATATCGGAATTGGTTGCACCCACAGGTGTAAACCAGGTTGCCAGCAATAGCAGCAACAACAGGTACATGGATTTCATAACTCTCGCCTGGATCATCTTACCTCCATACTAAGATACTGATTAATATGCAATTATCACGCATTACCGCGTGCATGATACCGTTAATCGATGGTTTAAACCCTATCCAATATGGGTATCCCGGCCACCCATTGACTGGGCTAACGGGGAAGATCACTAAGCCCCGGTTTCGGTTAAAATTGGCTGTGTTCATTCAGCGAGCATGATCATGGTAAAGACAATTTTCGAAGTAAAACCGGGCAGCTTTATATTCGAAAAGGCCGAGGCTCTGCCATCAGACGTGTGTACCGAAATGATCAGTCGATTCGAAAAGTACAGCGCCGAACAATATCCGGGGCGCATAGGCCAGAACGTTGATCATGATGACTCAATCAAGCGCTCCACCGACCTGGTGTTAAGCGGTAAACCTCACTGGCAGGACCTCGATCGTGAACTGTTCAGATCACTCAATCATGCGCTCGCGGAATTCAAAAAGTCCTATGCCTTTTTCGAGGGGCCATTCAAGGACATGGGCTACGCGATTCAGCGCACCTACCCAGGCGAGTTCTACCATTGGCACATCGACGGCGGCAGCCATGAATTTACAATGCGACAACTGGTTGCGATCTGGTATCTGAATACCCTCGATCAACAGGGCGGGGAGACCGAGTTTCGATACCAGGATGTCAAAATCAGCCCGGAGGCCGGCAAGCTGGTGTTATTCCCGCCATTCTGGACCCATCTGCACCGCGGTAACAGGCTCGATTCGGGCAGCAAGTATATAGCGACCACCTGGGTCGTATTCGCCTGAGTCGATAAGGATTTTTTCAGGTTCATTGATGACGAAATACTCAAAGGCACTGGGCTTGAACATTGACCAGGTTAACAAGTCTGAAGATAGCACCTGCTCCATGCTGGCGGAACCGGTAGAGGCGTAATGTTGCTTGCGCTCGCGGCAATCATCGAGTACCCCGTATTACCCGGGTGGCAACTATCGACCACGGCCTGGTTATTCATAATATTCACCTGAACCTCGATGGCGGCGATGACGATCAGGGCCGTGACCGGTGAACGTGGTTTAAGTTGCGAGGGTCCAATCGCCAACAAGCACGTCTACATTTTCTATGCGATGGCCACGGTTGCCATCTTTCCGGCCATCGCACTACTGATCTATGGCCTGTTAAAGGCCTTGTAATCGGGATGCCGGAGTAATCCATCGAAGCCCGGGTCGGCGGTTAAAGAAACACGGGCCAGGTCAACTCGCCTAGTGATCAAGAATTTCGTTGCCCTGTATTTCACCATCGGTATTGATACGAATTCTCCGGGTACCGGGCCTACGACTAAGAATATAGGCACACATCATCAATGCGAATTCCTGATCCTTCTTTTGCATTGCCGTTAACAGCTTGTCGGCCACTATTTGGCAACGTTGCTCCAGATCCGGATCGGGCACCCACCAGCGGCTCATTTGCCAACCGCAGTTCATGTCGCGATCCATTTTGTCGAATAACTCGACTGCCTCGAGGGCAAGCGTTTCTGGCACATCGAGGTCATAACTCTTATCATCGATCTCAACAGTGATATTCATACGGCTTTCTCAATAACGATGTTAGTAATAATTCCAGACCTGTTAAATTCTGCCCAACTAAATGCGGTTTGTTCCGTGCTGCGTCAGGGTGATTTCGTCGATGGCAAGCTAAGCGCCGGTAAAGACGCGCAGGCCATAAAAAACAACCAGGAGCTTGCGCCGGACGAGGACCGTTTTAATGCACTGAATAACGTCATCATGACCGAGCTGGTGCAAAACCCGATCTATCTGCAGACCGCCATGCCGGCACGAATAGCTGCCCCAATCTATGCACGCTATGAACCCGGCATGGCCTACGGCGGCCACATCGACGATCCGATCATGGGGCCACCAGGTTCAAGATATCGTTCCGATATATCGATCACCATTTTCCTGAACGGGCCCGACGAATACGAAGGCGGCGAGCTCTGTATTGAGTCGCCCAACGGCAACAGGAAAATCAAGCTTGCGGCCGGACATGCCATACTCTACCCATCTACCAGTTACCACTCGGTAAGCCAGGTAACCGCGGGAGAACGCCTGGTGGCGATAACCTGGGTACAAAGCCATATTCGACGCGCCGATCAGCGTGAAATACTGATACAACTCGATCAGGCCCGTGAATCACTCTCTGAAAACTCCAGCAGTCACACCCATCACCAGGTTAATCTTTGCTATGCCAACCTGTTTCGCATGTGGGCGGAATCCTAGACGTCATCAACGATGCGAGCCTTTCTCTGCATGCGCCATGTCGACCAGTTTTGTCGCCAGCTCGTCATAGGTACGCTTTTGTTTCGCCAGCTCCGAATCACCTTCGGGGTCGTAGTAATCCTCGGCTGAAAACTTGCCGGCCTGTTCGATTTCGATAAACTGGCGCTGCAATTCCAGCATCTGCTTAATGACTTCCTGTTTTTCACTCATTAGGTTTTCCTCGCTTAATCTATTATCCGGTGTGGCTGCTGCCTAGTAGCCGCCTTTCCTGCGACTTTCGGGCAGGCCGGCAATTCTACCACCCTGTTTACTTGGATCCCCCGGGAATAAATCATAAAGCGTCTTGGCATTGATTGATTTATCGCCCCAGGCACTGGCCATCGCTTTAACCAGATTCCGGGTGTTGGGCTGGTTACCCGCGTTATTGATATATTCGTCACGCAAATGATTGATCAGGTCCCAGTGCCGCTCAGCGAGTTCCAGTTTCTCCTGCTCGGCAAGAACCCTGGCGACAGATTCAGACCAGTCCTCGACATTTTCCAGAAATCCCGTCGCCGTGGTCGGAATCTCGTTACCATCTACATTAATGCTCATACTTTCAACCTCAAAATACTCTCCTGGTTTGCAAATTATTCCTGAACGTTGTTTACCGGGTCTATTCCCTTGTGTGGCACAAACAGGCCACAGCCTAGTATCTGGTCCTCGCCCAGCCCCCTCTGCTGCAGCATTACGGATTCTTCGGGTTCAAGGTCGGCAACCAGCAGCGCCCTGGTAAAAATTGTTTCATCGGCCGTGCGTATTTCGCCCGTCTTGCCGCAAATCATTTTGGATACCCTGATATTCATCGCGTTTAGCAGCTCAGCGACCTGGGCCAGGAAGTCAGCTTCCGATTGGTCGCGGTCACAGCATACTGCGCGCGCATAAAGCGTGCTGATCGTCGATAGCTTGCGAATTGCACTTTCACCAACCGCCAGCTGCTGAGAACCGATGTGCAGCGTTTTATCAGTGATCCTGGCAACCTCGTCGCTGTCGTCTCGATGCACCCGTATTGCGAGGCGAGCGCGACGTGACAATGGCAGCTCGGCACCAATTTGATCGGGTCGATTCCAGCCGTTCCCGGAACCTGCCATACGCACGCCGTGTACCCCTATCTTGTTGTAAGTATCACTTTTTAAATGCAACTGCAGCGCTTCCGACAGCGCAAAGGCATGGTCTATATCGAGACTGGTGCCTCGCAGTTTGAATACCAGGTCATACACATCGTCGGGTACCTGGAACTCGTTTTCGGATTCGTTATCATCGCGCCAGAACATCATAGTAATCCTGTATGCCTATGCTTTCAGGCCGGAGCCCTTGTCGATATCTATCGCGTCGTAGTAGCGTGCCCGATAAACCAGTCGTGGCGGCTGGTCAGCCCCATCATGAAAAGACTGGCGCCCGTGCAGGATATTATTGCAAACGATTCCCTGCTGCGCCTCGAGCCTGATTTCTGTCATCGCGTTACTATCCATCAGAATTTCACGCACCAGGTTTAGCGCGCTTACGCTCAGCCGGTCGGTCTTCCAGACGATATTGTGTGGACGGGAGGTATAGCGCATATTCAGTACACAGGTACCGGGCTGCAGCGAAAACACCGGCCCGGTTTCTTCCGTACGAATAATCCGGTTACCCTGAACATTTGCCGGTACGCACATCACATCATCGCACATCAGCGCCTTGAGCAGATCAGGCGCCCGATCCCTGATCAGGAGGTACATCATCTCGTGATCAAACAGGAAGTTACCGCCACCGCGCGCGGATTGATTTACACAATACAGTGCGAAGGCGTTGATTCGACGACCATCAGGATTGTAGTAACCATCCGTATGCCAATTCATTCCGCGGTTGGAATAGGGGATATATTGTGAACGATGATCGGATTCACTAACCACCTGAAGCGACGTGACTTTATCCTCGTCCGCACCCAGGTTGATATCCAGATCCTGCAGTCCAAATTGCCGATTAAGTGTCAGGAACCCTGATTTTCCCAGCTCACCTGCCGACTCAAAAATGACGAAATTAAAGGCCGTTACCTGTCGCCTAATTTGGTCCAGCATCGACTGCGGCAAAATTGAAGCATGATCCAGCGGATAGACCATAGTGGCATCCATTTCCTGTCGATAGCGTAACTTGCGCTCGCGCCAGGCCTGATACGCTCCTTCGTTTTCGAGCAGAAAAGGCGAATTGTCGTCGCAGTTGTTGAGTGCGGCAGTTATTTGGTCTAATGTTGCGTTCAATTCGGGTCCAGGCGGTTACATATAAATGGCTGAAACAGGCCTGATTCTATTACACGCGGGACCCGATTGGAGCATCCCATCGGTAGGGGTTAAATTACTAGTTGGGCTGAACTTGTAAGTCCCTGATTTATATTAATATTGTTGGACATTCCCATGGCATGGGAATAGTGCGAATCAGGCATGGAAAATTTACCTATCTCGTTGGGGATAAGTTTCGAAATTACTGCACCCCAAGCGGGGGATAGCTCGATGCGGTTAATTCTACCAAACTAGTGCATACACCAGTATTCCACCGGGTAACTTAAGGGCATATTTCGGCATTGTTTCAGAATTTCCTGGGAACCAATGTCGGGAATCGTTAAAACTGATAAACGGGAACATCACTATTATGGCAAAAAAAGTACATGTCACCCCAATGCTCGACGAGCTCGAGAATGGCCCCTGGCCCAGTTTCGTTTCCGGAATCAAGCGCCTGCGAGATGAACACGATGACAAGCGTATCAGTGGTGTTGCCAACTCCCTGCTCGGGCAGCTGGAACATTCTTACGAAACCCGCAAAGGTTACTGGAAAGGCGGCACGGTCAGTGTTTATGGCTACGGTAGCGGCATCATTCCGCGTTTTTCCGAGGTCGCCCATGCTTTCGAGGAATCGAAGGAATTTCACACGCTGCGGGTTCAGCCCCCCGCCGGTAACTACTACACCACGGACATGCTACGCCAGCTTGGCGATAGCTGGGAAAAATACGGCTCGGGCCTGGTAACCTTCCATGGTCAAACCGGCAACATCATGTTTATCGGCGCCTCGACCGAAAACACCCAGCATTTCTTCAACGAAATCAACGAGTACGGTTTTGACCTGGGTGGCGCGGGTCCCTGTGTTCGCACCGGCATGTCCTGCGTCGGCGCCGCTCGCTGTGAGCAGTCCTGTGCTGACGAAATGCGCATTCACCGCACCCTGTTAAATAATTTCACCGATGACGTGCATCGTCCGGCGCTGCCCTATAAGTTCAAGTTCAAGGTTTCCGGTTGCGGCAATGACTGCATGAACTCGATCGAGCGTTCCGACTTTGCGATTATCGGTACCTGGCGCGATGATATGAAGGTCGACCAGGAAGCATTCAAGGACTATGTTGCCAAGAAGGGGCGACAGCACACGATCGATAATATCATTACACGCTGCCCTACCAACGCCCTGTCGCTTAACGATGACGATACGCTCGAGGTTGATAACCGCAACTGCGTACGCTGCATGCACTGTCTCAACGTGGTGCCGAAAGCGCTGTCTCCCGGAGACGATAAAGGTGTCACGATTTTAATGGGCGGCAAGCGCACCCTCAAAATTGGCGACCTGATGGGCACCGTGATCGTGCCTTTCATGAAACTCGAAGATGAAGAAGACTTCGAAGCCTTGACTGAACTCGCCGAAGAGGTCATCGACTTCTGGGCCGAAAACGGTCTCGAGCACGAACGCTGTGGCGAAATGGTAGAGCGCATCGGTCTGGTTAATTTCCTCGAAGGCATCGGCGTCGAAGTCGATCCGAACATGATCTCGGAAACCCGCACCAGTTCCTACGTGCGCATGGACGACTGGGATATCGAAGCCAAGAAATGGTTCGACCGCAAGGCCGAACAAAAACAAGCGTCGTAAACAAGAATTTACAGAGGTTTTCACTATGTTTTTTGAGACTAACGCATGAGCTCGCTAATGGAAGGACAACGGACCCCGATTGAATCCGGATGCCCCGATGGATTTCAGTACATGCATCCCACCATGCGAAAAAATTATGGTAACTGGGCGTACCATGAAGACCCCCGTCCCGGCGTGCTCAAACACACGGCACACGGAGGTGATGCGATCTACACCGTGCGCGCCGGCACCCAGCGCATTCTCGACGTCTTTACGCTGCGCAAGCTGTGTGAAATCGGCGACAAGTTTGCCGAGGGATACGTGCGTTTTACAATTCGCAGTAACATCGAGTACATGGTTACCGACGGCAGCAAGGTCGAGCCATTGATTGCGGCACTCGAAAAAGAAGGTTTCGTGGTGGGTGGCACCAAGAACTCGGTTGCGATGATTTCACATACCCAGGGATGGCTGCATTGCGATATTCCCGGCACTGACGCCTCCGGTGTGGTCAAGTCGATGATGGACGAACTGATCGAGGAATTTAAAAACTGGAACATGCCAAACCGTGTTCATATCACGACCTCCTGTTGCCAGATCAATTGTGGTGGCCAGGGCGATATCGCGATCAACATCCAGCATACCAAGCCGCCCAAAATCAATCATGACCTGGTTGCCAACATCTGTGAACGCCCGTCGGTCGTGGCTCGCTGCCCGGTGGCGGCAATCCGCCCCGCGCTCGTTAATGGCAAGCCGTCACTCGAAGTGGACGAAAAGAAATGTATTTGCTGCGGCGCCTGCTACCCGCCCTGCACACCGATGCAAATCAACGATCCCGAGCACACCAAGCTCGCGATCTGGGTGGGTGGCAATCACTCCAACGCCCGCAGCAAGCCAACCTTCCAGAAGCTGGTTGCTGCAGGGATACCGAACAATCCGCCACGCTGGCCCGAGGCGACTGCTATCGTCAAGAAGATTCTGCAGACCTACAAGGACAATGCACGCGACTGGGAACGCCTCAACGACTGGATCGAACGCATTGGCTGGCCGCAATTTTTTGAATTAACCGAACTTCCGTTCACCAAGTTCCATGTCGATAACTGGCGCGGTGCGCGACATTCGCTTAACGCATCAACCCATATCCGATTCTAAAGAGGTCGTTGCGTGAAATTTGCAATCATGGTCAACGAAGGCCCGTACACACACCAGGCTTCTGATTCAGCTTACCACTTCACCGAGGCGGCGCTGCGAGCGGGACATGAAATCGTGCGTGTTTTCTTTTATCACGACGGTGTCTATAACGGCACCCGGTTGAGTGTACCGCCGCAGGATGATCGCAATGTCAGCGAACGCTGGAGCGCACTGGGACAACAACACGATCTCGAGTTAATCCTGTGCGTCGCGGCGGCCCAACGGCGCGGTTTGCTGGATGAAGATGAAGCCAAACGTGCGGGCAAGGACACCAGCAACATGGCGCCGGGTTTTCAGATCTCTGGACTGGGTCAATTGATCGATGCCGGCATCCAGGCAGATCGCACGATTGTGTTTGGCGATTAGTCATGGCAACGAAGAAATTTCTATACGTTAACCGCAAGGCCCCGCACGGCTCAATCTATGCGCATGAATCACTTGAAGTGGTTTTGATCGGAGCGGCATTCGAGCAGGACGTCAGCCTAGCTTTCATCGACGACGGGGTTTACCAGCTCATGCAAAACCAGGACACCGGCGAAATCGGCAGCAAGAATTTTGCCCCGACCTTCCGGGCTCTTGGCGATTACGATGTCAGCCAAATTTACGTCGAGCGTGAATCATTGGAACTGCGTGGCCTCAGCATTGAAGACTTGCTGCCGTTGACCTATGAAGATGAAGACGACGACTGGGCAGAGAAGGATTCAATCCATGTCGTCAGCAGCGACGAGCTGGCCGGGATTATCGAACAACAGGATGTCATCCTGAGTTTTTAGTGGGAACGAAATGTCTGTATTGCACATCGTGAATAAATCACCCTTTGATCGCAACGCGCTCGATACTTGCCTGCGCCTCGCGAAGGCGGATAGCGCGATTTTATTGATCGAAGATAGCATTTACGCGGTACGAAAAAATTCGGCATCAACGGAAAAGATGCAGCAGGCACTCGCCAGTCACCAGATCTACGCATTGAAGCCTGATCTTCACGCGCGGGGAATAAGCCCCGAAAATATTATCGACGGAATTTCACTGGTCGACTACGACGGCTTCGTAAAACTGACAACCGAATACGACAAGCTGCAGTCATGGCTGTGACTGTGGAATTACATTAAACATGGCAGAGGTAGAAAATGACTATTGAACTAGGCGGCAATTCCTACGAGACAGATGAAGAAGGATATCTCGTCAACCTGAGTGATTGGAGTGATGAACTCGCAAACGAAATGGCAAAAGCCGACGGCGCCGTGCTCGACGATAATCACTGGGAAGTGATCAATTTCCTACGTGACTATTACGAGGAATACCAGATTGCACCGGCGGTTCGTGTCTTGACCAAGGCGGTGGGTAAAAAACTCGGCAAAGACAAGGGTACCAGCAAGTACCTGTATGAACTGTTTCCTTACGGGCCGGCCAAGCAGGCCTGTAAGTACGCGGGTCTGCCCAAACCTACCGGCTGCGTCTAAGCTGCGCAGGGCTTATCGTTGGCAAAGGGAGCCACTCCCTTTGCCTTTGATTTAGCAAGCCGGGAGATGACGTGTCCATGTCATTGCTGACGATTGCATTTACGCTGTTATTTTATTTCGCAAGCGCGACGATCCTGATCGGACTAGCCTATCACATCAGGCTTTACGCCGTCACACCAGCCCCACTACGGATTCCAACTACGCCGGCACCGACAACCGCTGCGGGCGTCTTCAGGCGCATGTTCTTTGAGGTAACACTTTTTAATAGCCTGTTCAAATCGAACAAGTGGATCTGGTTGTTCGGCTGGGTATTTCACGCGGCCCTGTTATTCGTGCTGTTGCGTCACCTGCGTTACTTTACCGATCCGGTCTGGTCCTGGGTTGCGTTGATTCAACCCATTGGCAGCTACGCCGCCTTTGCCATGGTTGCCGGCCTCGCGGGCCTCTGGGCACGCCGCTTCCTGGTCGATCGGGTACGCTATATCTCGACACTGTCCGACCATTTAATGCTCGCCCTGCTGGTCGCGATCGGAATCACCGGTCTCGGCATGAAATACGTGGCGCATACCGACATAGTTGCGGTAAAGGCATTCTTCCTTGGCCTGATGTACTTCGACTGGCAGCCGATGCCGAGCGATTTTCTGCTTAACCTGCACCTGTTGCTGGTCGCGCTGCTGATGATTATCTTCCCGTTCAGCAAGTTGCTGCATGCACCGGGAGTATTCTTCAGCCCGACCCGTAATCAAATCGATAACCCGCGTGAAAAACGGCATTTGCCGACACACGAATCGGCCGCCGTCAAACGGGTAGGTCAGGCCGGGTAGTTATCGTGGCAGAATTCGAAACCCCGTCCCTTAAGCCCTACCCCGAGATCCCGCCGATTGAAATCGGCGCCATGGCGCACAGTAAACCCTACGTTGCCAAGGAAGATCTGCAACAGAAAATTGGTTTCCCCGGCGAGCTTGTCGACAACTGGGAACAGGTTGCAATCGATAAAATGGGTGAGTTGGTCAATAACTCAAGGGCGTTGCGCGTGTTTCTCGACAGCTGTGTCAAATGCGGTGCCTGTACCGATAAATGTCACTACTACCTCGGAACCTCGGACCCCAATAACATGCCGGTCGCACGCCAGGACCTGTTTCGCTCAGTTTATCGACGCTATTACACACTGGCCGGTAAATACCTCCCGGGCCTGGTGGGAGCGCGTGATATGGACCAGGGCGTCATCGACGAATGGTATAGTTATTTTCACCAGTGCTCGCAATGTCGGCGCTGCTCGGTTTACTGCCCCTACGGCATTGATACCGCCGAAATTTCGATGGCCGCACGCGAGATCATGGACACCATTGGTGTCGGCCAGAAATACTGCAATGAAATTATCGGCAAAGCACAAACCATCGGTAATAACCTCGGCCTGCCCGAGCCTGCGCTGGCCGATACGCTCGAAGGCCTGGAAGAAGACATCGAGGAAGAAACTGGCGTCACGGTGCGCATGCCGCTTGACGAAAAAGGCGCCGATATTCTGCTGGTGACGCCGTCGGCTGATTTTTTTGCCGAACCCCACGTCGATGGCCTGATTGGCTATGCCAAGGTATTCCACCAGGCCGGATTGAGCTGGACGCTGTCCAGTTACGCCAGCGAGGCGGCCAATTTCGGCATGTTCATCGGCTCTTACGAAAACATGCAGGTACTGGCGCTGCGCATCCGTGAAGCCGCGCTGGAACTCGGTGTCAAGCGCATCATATTTGGTGAATGTGGTCACGCCTGGCGCGTTGCCTACAATTTTCTGAACACGCTCGCGGGCCCGTTCGATTTTCTCGACCCGAATTATCCGATGCCCCAGCATATCTGCGAAGTCACCTACGATTTACTGCAGCGCAAAGCGCTCAGGATGGATCCCTCGGCGAACGACGACATGGTGCTGACCTTTCACGATTCCTGCAATATTGCGCGCGGCTCGCGCATGGGCAATTTCGAAGGTGGACAGTTTGTCATTCCGCGCGAGGTTATCAAGGCCAGCTGCAACCATTTCGTTGACATGCCAGCGGATACCGTCAAGGAGGCCACCTTCTGCTGCGGCGGTGGCGGCGGCCTGTTGACCGACGACTTGGTCGAACTGCGCGTCAAGGGCGCCCTCCCCCGCATGGAGGCGTTGCAGCAGGTCGTGGAACACCATGGTGTCACCCACCTGGCGGCGATTTGCGCGATCTGCAAGAGCCAGTTCAGCAAGATCCTACCCTACTATGGGTTCGAGATGGACCAGGTGGTCAGCATTCACCAGTTAGTCAGTAACGCCATCCAGCTGGGTGGCGAACATTAGATTCAGATAGTTACCAGGAGAATTAAAATGGCAGCGTCAGAAGATGAAGTGAACAAAAAGCTCACCTTCAGGATATACGAGGACGGCGTGCATCGCTGGCGCTCGCTAGGCGAGAATATCTTTAACGAGGACACTTCCTACAAGTGCCCGACCTACGTACACCGGACACCACCCTGCCAGGGCAGCTGCCCCTCCGGAGAAGATGTCCGCGGCTGGCTCAATATCGTACGCGGGATCGAACTTCCGCCTGAAGGCGTCAGCATGTCCGAATACGCGTTTCGCCGCTCGACCGATGCCAATCCGTTTCCTTCCATGATGGGACGCGTTTGCCCGGCACCCTGCGAACAGGGCTGCAATCGAAACAACGTCGATGACTTCGTTGGTATCAATGCGGTCGAGCAGTATATTGGCGACACGGCCAAGAGCGAGGGTTACAATTTTGGCGAAATGCCCAGAGTCGGTAAACACCGGGTTGCCATTATCGGTGGCGGACCAGCCGGTCTGGCGGCGGCCTACCAGCTGCGGCGTAAGGGCATTGCCAGCACCATTATCGACGACCACGACGAGCTCGGCGGCATGTTTCGCTACGGCATACCCGGCTACCGAACCCCGCGCGAATTTCTTGATCATGAAATCAATCGCATCATGGAAATGGGTGATATCGACACCCGCATGGGCACGCGCGTGGGTCGCGATGTCACGATCGAGGAAATCGAAAAGGAATTTGACGCAGTGCTTTGGGCGATTGGCTGCCAGTCGGGCCGGGGGCTGCCACTGAAACATGGTGATGCCCCCAACTGTATCTCCGGCGTGGCGTTCCTCGAGGCCTTCAACAAGGGCGCACTGCAGGTTACCGCTGATCGCGTGGTTTGCGTTGGCGGTGGCGATACCTCGATCGACGTGGTATCGGTGGCGCGCCGCCTGGGAAAAATCGATTCACTGCCAAAAGAGCAGTTGACCGAGTTCGTTGTGGGCGGATTTACCGCCCATGACTCGGCGTACGCAGCCTCCCGTCAGGGCGCCGACGTTACGCTGACCTCGCTGTTCGAAAAAGCTGAAATGACGGCAACCGAGCACGAGGTAGAGGATGCGTTGCGTGAAGGTGTTCGGATTCTCGACGGCGTCATGCCGGTCGAAATTATCGTCAACGACGAGGGGCGGGCAACCGCGCTGAAACTCGCCAAGTGCACCATTGAAAACGGCGCCCCAACCCCGGTCGAGGGCACCGAGTTTGAAGTCGAGTGTGATTTAATCGTTTCCGCGATCGGTCAGGGCGGCAATCTCAGCGGCATCGAGGAAATGGGTAACGAGAGAAACCTGATGGATGCGGACAAGTTTTTCCAGCACCCGCATAAACCGGGCCACTTTGTCGCCGGTGATATCATCCACCCGCACCTGTTAACGACCGCTATCGGACACGCGTCGATCGCGGCCGACAGCATCGAGCGCTACCTTGGTGGCGCCGAGTTCGACAAGCGACCGAAAGTCGACGTGCACCATTTCAATTTACTCAACAAGCTCAAGGAAGTCGATCTCGCCCCAACCGAGTTTGAGCATGAAGGTACCTGGGGTACTGCCGATGCAAAGTTCGCGGTGCACAATTACGAAGACCGCGGCGCCAACGAAATCATTTCGTCAGAGCGCCTGTATCTGTCGCATTTCAACTACGAGGCGCGCCACCTGCGCGAACAGCATGGTCCCGATTCCGAACACGTACTCGGCGACTTTGAAGAGCGCGTCAAATGCCTGAGCGAGGAAGAGGCGGTCGAAGAGGCAGGTCGCTGCATGAGCTGCGGTATGTGCTTCGAGTGCGATAATTGCGTGATTTACTGTCCACAGGACGCGGTTTACCGGGTCAAGAAAGACGAAAAGACCATGGGACGCTATGTGGCGACTGATTATACCCGCTGTATCGGCTGTCATATTTGTGCCGACGTATGCCCTACCGGCTACATCGATATGGCGCTGGGCGATCACTGACGATACCACGGTGAAGATTCCCGCTTCAATGCTACGCTTCCTGATGCTGGCCTGCCTGCTCGGCACTCTGCCCCCGGTCAGCGTCAGTGCGGCGGATGAAAGCACATCGAGCTTCGGACATGTTGTGATCCCTGCCCCGAAAAAACCGGCCGATGCCAGCGAGTGCGTCGAACCGGTCGAGGTAATGCGCCGCGATCACATGGAGTTCCTGCTGCACCAGCGCGATGCCACGGTGCTCGAAGGTGAGCGTAAAACGAAGTACAGCCTGGTCGGTTGTATGGATTGCCATAATCCGTCCGATGCCAGTAGCGAAGTTGTACGTTACGAAAATCCGCGGCACTTCTGTGCCGGTTGCCATGCCTATGCCAGCGTCAAGATCGACTGTTTCGAATGTCATGCCGATCGCGGCCTGGCCCGCTCCGAGCAAAGCCGCCTGATGCTTGAAGAACAGTCGCAAAACCTGTCGGCACATACTTTCAGCCAAAAAATGGTACCAGCCCGTGCCGACTGAACCGGAACCTGTCAAAATACGGCCAGCACGTCGGCAGTTTTTGAAGGGCGCCGCGGCGCTCGCGACCACGATGATCGCGCCCGGCGTTATGCTGTATCAAACGAGCCAGGCCAGCAGCTCGAGTAAACAACCCCGTTGGGGACTGTTGATCGATACCAATATGCTCAACGAGTCCGATATCGATGCTTGCGTCAGCGCGTGCCAGCGCGAACACGGCTGGAGCAGCGCCCCGGGTTCGAAAACCGATGCACAATGGATACGCAAGGTAAAACTCACCGACCCGGAGTCGGGGCATGCGCGTTTTCTACCGATGATGTGCCAGCACTGCGAGGACCCGCCCTGCGTCGATGTCTGTCCCACCGGGGCCTCATTCAAGCGCCAGGATGGCATCGTACTGGTCAACAAGCATACCTGCATCGGCTGCCGCTATTGCATGATGGCATGCCCTTACAAGGCGCGTTCATTTATTCATGAAACCCTTCAAGACCAACTCGCCGTGGCACCACGGGGTAAAGGTACCGTCGAATCCTGCACTCTATGCGTACACCGTATTGATCGCGATGGCGCCAACGCGGAACCCGCCTGCGCCGAAGCCATCAACCAGGGAGATCGCAAGGCGATCTGGTTTGGTGACCTGCACGATCCGCAAAGCGAAATTTCACAGCGATTGCAGGCGCTCGGAGCGATCAAGTTGCGTGCCGACATGGGGCTTAATCCTGGCGTTCGCTACCAGGGGTTATGAAGATGCAGTCATCGTTGCGTTATTCAGAGATCAAAACCAGCAGCCCGGGTTACTGGTCAATCCTGGTTGGGCTGACCGTTATCGCGATGATCGGATTCGCGGCGGCACATCACATGGACACCGAAGGCCATCACATTACCGGTATGACCAACCAGGTTGTCTGGGGCCTGCCACATGTATTTGCAATCTTTCTAATCGTCGCGGCCTCGGGGGCGCTGAACCTGGCATCGATTGCTTCGGTTTTCGGCAAACAGGACTACAAGCCGCTGGCGCGTTTCTCGGCAGTCCTGTCAATTGCGTTACTGGTTGGCGGGCTGGCGATCCTGCTGCTTGATCTCGGGCGTCCGGACCGACTGATTGTCGCGATGACCTACTACAATTTCAAATCGATATTCGCCTGGAACATAATTCTGTATACCGGCTTCATCGTGATCGTACTGGCCTATCTGTGGTTGATGATGGAACGACGCATGCATCGCTGGAGCAAGCCGGCGGGTTTGCTGGCCTTCGCCTGGCGCCTGATCCTGACCACCGGAACCGGCTCGATTTTCGGATTCCTGGTAGCACGCGAAGCCTATGATTCTGCCCTGCTGGCACCCATGTTCATCGTTATGTCTTTTGCATTCGGCCTGGCCGTTTCTATCCTGTTGCTAATGCTCAGCTTCAGGCTTGATCAGCGAGAACTCGCTGACACACACCTGCAACGCCTGCGCAAACTGCTGGGATTATTTACCGCGGCAGTGCTTTACTTCGTTATCGTTTTTCACCTGACCAAGCTTTACGGTACCCAGAATCACGATTTCGAAAGCTTCATCCTGGTCGAAGGTGGAATTTACACGCTGCTGTTCTGGCTTATGCAGATCGGCCTCGGCAACCTGCTGCCGCTGGCACTGGTTTACGCCCCCGGCCTGCAACATTCGAGGCCCGCCCTGGTGGCCGCGAGTTTGCTGGTAATTCTCGGGGCCTTTGCGCAGCTCTATATCATCATCGTCGGGGGCCAGGCCTTTCCACTGAATATTTTTCCGGGCTATATCGTCGAAAGCAGTTTCTTCGATGGTGTGGTTAACGAATATGCTCCCAGCCTGTGGGAGTTACTACTCGGTATCGGTGGGGTCACCAGTGCGATACTGATCGCGCTGCTGGGTATTCGCGTACTGCCGATCATGCCCGAAAGCCTGCCCGCGGAGGTAACCTAGGCAATGCCCTCGTTATTCGTTTCCGCGGCACACAAGTCTTCGGGCAAAACCACGCTCAGCATCGGGCTATGCGCGGCCCTGGTCGAACGTGGTCTCGAAGTGCAGCCGTTTAAAAAAGGTCCGGACTATATCGATCCTATCTGGCTTGGAATAGCGGCACGAAAACCCTGTTATAACCTCGATTTTTTCATTGCTGGAAGACAGGAAACTATCGACGACTACTGCCATCGTGGTCGGGCGGCTGATATCTGCCTGATCGAAGGTAACAAGGGCCTGCATGATGGGCTCGATCTGGACGGCAGCAATAGCAATGCCGCGCTGGCAAAGGCGCTGCATAGCCCGGTCATCATGATTGTCGATGCCCGCGGTACCATGCGCGGCATCGCACCCCTGTTAATCGGATACCAAGTATTCGACAAACAGGTCAACATCGCCGGTGTCATCGCCAACATGACCGGTGGCAAGCGACACGAATCCAAGCTGCGCGCGGCGGTTGAAGAATATACCGATATTCCGTTCCTGGGTGCGCTTGAAAAAGATGCATCCATCGGTTTGAACGAGCGCCATCTCGGCTTGATCCCGGGTTACGAGGATCCTGAATCGAAACAGAAAATCGCCAGCATTGCACGCGCGGTCAGCGATAATGTCGACCTCGATAAACTGATCGACATTGCCCAACAGGCAAAGCCAGTGAAATCCGCATCATCGCCATTGCTGCAAAAATCCGAATTCGCCGGGTTACGCATCGGCATCGCGCAGGACCGTGCCTTTGGTTTTTATTACCCCGGTGATCTCGAAGCATTCCGCCAGGCCGGCGTCCAGCTGGTTTCGATTGACACCATTCGCGATAAATTCTTGCCCCCTGTCGATGGACTATTTATCGGCGGCGGCTTTCCCGAGCGTCACGCTGTCGCGCTTAGCGCTAATGGGACGATGCGCGAATCGATAAAAAACGCAATCGAAACCGGCCTCCCCGCTTATGCCGAGTGCGGTGGCCTGATGTACCTGTCTAACAGCCTGACCTGGAACCAGGCCAGATATGACATGGTCGGTGTCATTGATGCAGAATCAGTCATGCATGAAAAGCCCCAGGGTCGCGGCTATGTCAAGCTGCACGAGATCCAGAACCAGCATCCCTGGGCATTGCAAGGCCTGGTGGGTAAAAATCTGCACGCGCATGAATTTCACTACTCATCGCTGCAGGGCCTGCCCAGCGGAAACAACTTTGCCTACGAAGTACTCCGCGGCAAGGGGATTCAGGAGCACCGTGACGGATTAATCTACAAGAATTTACTAGCCTCTTATACGCACCTGCGCAATACCGCGGCCAATCCCTGGGTTAAGTACTTTTTGCATTTTGTGCAATCCAGGAAAACATCGTCGGCAAGCGGGGTCGCCAACGTGCGTTAAATACCGCGATGATTAGCCTCTCAACAACTGCGCTTGAACAGATCAAGTTATCCGCCAACCAGGGCGATAACGATTCCTTGCCGTTGCGTATCGCTATCAAGGAACAGGATGATGGCAGTTTTCACTATGCCATGGGCTTCGATGAGCAGCGGCTACCGGGCGACAACTTTCTGAACTTTGACGGCGTCAACCTGGTGGTATCCGAGGGCAGCAAAGACCTGGCCGAGGGCATGACGATCGATTTTGTCGAGTTGGAGCCCGGCAATTCCCAGTTCATCTTTCTCAATCCCAACGACCCCACCTATGTCCCCCCGAAAAAATAACAATTACCGCCCGCTGGTTTGATCTAGCGGCTAAAACGGTATACTGACGGGCACCAGGGAGCAATGAAACCACACACTTTAACCGAATTACTCCTTATGCCTGAAAACGATCCTCTATTTCTGCGCAAGACAAACCTGTTCAACGCCTGGTTTGTTCGACTGGATAAGGAAAAACGAAATCTCCTTAAAAGTGGCCGCTTTCGCCTGCTGTTCCTGTCCTTTGCTATTCTGATCCTGCTGCTGCTTAACCTGCTCGGCGTGGTAAAACCCGAAAGCCAGATCGCGATCAGCCTGACAGACTATGTCGTCTGGCTGCATACCTTTGAGATTGTTTTGCTGATCCTTTTGTTCTGGGAAATCTGGCGCGAATTACTGAAACCACTGTTGCGGCTGTGCGACTGGGCGGACCTGATGCGCGGCGTCAATCTCGATGCGCAGGTTGAGCTCGAACCCGGCAGTGATTTCTCCGAGTTGGCCCGTGATATCAACATGCTCGGTAACATGATCAAGAACCTGTCGCGAGACACCGAAGTCCAGTTGGAGAAACATACCGATCACATCTCGCGAGAATCGAGATCGCTGGCGATTCTTTACGACGTGGCATCCACGATAAACCTGTCGCGTGACGTTACCGAACTGTTCGCAAAATCGCTTGAATCGCTGTGCAACAATTTAAACGCCAGCGCCGGAATAATTCGTCAGTTCAAGGGCAAAAACAAAAAGGATATTGTCGCTTCGATCGGGGATATCAATCATACCTTCCTCGCCAGCGCCGATCATTTTCTTTCGATTGAAGACCCGTCTAACAATATCAAGCTTGATCGCATTTTCCGCGTCGATCACCTTAACCGTGAAACCGTTTTTGGCCCGGGCAGTGAACCGCGGCAGGAGATGTTACTGGTGCTCTCGGTTGTTTTGCAGTATCGGGAAGGCATCCTCGGTGCAATCCATTTATTTTTTCCCGACGATAATTCGGTCGATCTTGAAGACTACACCGAGCTGTTGCTCAGTATTGGCCAGCACCTGGGCAGTGCCGTGGAAAAGTTTCGCCTGCTCGAGGAAGAAAGCGAATTGCTGGTTATACAGGAACGGACGCGCCTTTCACATGAACTTCATGATTCACTGGCTCAAACCATCGCCAGTTTACGCATCCAGATAAGAGTCATCGACGAAACCTTTCACACCAATGACGAAAAAAGTATCTGGCACCAGATGGAGCGGATCGAGTACACCATCGACCAGGCGAATAACCAGTTACGCGAACTCATCGCCCATTTCCGGGTACCGATGAACGAACAGGGATTGATCGCCTCAATCGAGGAAACCGTTCGACGCACCCAGGAAGAATTGGGCATTCCAGTCTATTTCCAGAACGAGTGGCCGGAGCAGGAGTTCTCCGCCGAGGTCGAGCTCAATGTGCTGCGCATTGTTCAGGAATGCCTGGTCAATATTCGCAAGCATAGCCAGGCGGAAGTCGTGCGAGTATTACTCAGTTACCGTGACGGTAACAATATCGTGTTAATCGAGGACGACGGTATCGGATTCGAAGAATCGTCAATCATATCCGCGGGTGGCCGGCACCTGGGCCTGAATATACTGCGCGACCGGGCGAAAGAAATTAACGCCAGCCTCGATATTGAAAGTGAGCCCGGTGACGGCACCCGTATCCATCTGCAATTCAGGGCCAAGCCGGTCGACGAACTGCTCGAATCGACCGGTTAAAATGATGGCGAAACGAATCTCACTCTCGCGAGCGGCTCGACTTGTCGGGGTGAAACGTGGCGTGCTGCAACAAAAAATAAGGGCGGGAGAGTTGCAAACCTTTGAAGGTGATATTGTGCTATCGGACCTGCTGCATGCCTATCCGAATGCTCAGGTCGAGGATTCCAGCATGCTCGAGCGGGTTGAACAAATCATCGAGCAAGCCACCTTCATCAATCCCGACAGCATCGCGCGCAAGCCAGATAATGTCGCACTGACGGCGCGTATCATGTCCCTGAGCGAAGACCTGTCGCGACAAAAACGACTGCTGGGTCGATACCAGCGTTTTACCGACGAGCTACGCAGCGAAATCGGGAGGCTTGCAACACAGCCTGACGGCATGCAGCAACTGGATACGTGGGTCGAAGAAGCGACGGCCAGAATTTCGACTGACGATGATACAATAGACCAACCATTCGCTAATGAAACGTTCTTACGAGTTATGTCAGCACAGGCAACAGTCATACCCAGCGGTCACGAATTTTTCGTCGAAGGCGCTGAATCGATTCTCGAAGCAGGCCTGCGTGGAGGACTGGCGCTCAACTATGGCTGCAGTAATGGAAACTGCGGCCTGTGCAAAATCAGGGTGGTGTCCGGGGAAACCCGCAAAATAAAATATCATGACTATGTTTTGACCGAGGCTGAAAAAGGCATCGGTTATATCCTGGGTTGCTGTAATACTGCGATTTCCGATGTCGTGCTCGAGGCCGACGAGGCACAAAGCACCAATGATATCCCTACCCAGAACATCCCAATCCGGATAAAGAGAATCGATCACCCAAACCCGGAAGTTTTAATCGTCAGCACGCGCACACCGCGCACCAGCCGTTTACGATTTCTTGCCGGCCAGCGTGCAACGCTATCCATCGATAACGTCGGCTCGGGATTTTACCCGATCGCGAGCTGTCCCTGCGATGATATGAATTTACAGTTCCATATCGGGCTCGACCAGCAGGATCCGGTCGCCAGCTACCTGGACGCTTCGGCAAAGGCAAATGACCTGTTAACGCTGGAAGGGCCGGTTGGCTCATTCGTGCTCAATGAAAACTCCCCGAATTCACTGATATTCATTGCCGAGGGCATCGGATTCGCGTCTATTAAAGGCCTGATCGAACACGCGATGGCGCTCGATGTCGCTGAAAAGATCTTCCTGTTCTGGATTGCAGGCAGCGATGATAGCCATTATCTCAACAATCTTTGTCGGGCCTGGAACGATGCCCTGGATAACTTTGAATATGTTCCGTTAAACGTTGACGCTGGGGAACATCCCGGCGACAGCATCCTCGAGCAGCTCAACGGGGACGATCCCTCGGAATTCGATTACTATCTCTGCAGCGGCGCCGATATCAGGGCCGGAGTGGAGGAATTTATTGAAACGCGCTCGATTCCGAGGCAACAGGTTTTGCTCGAAACAATATAGACTGAAGGATTTTCATCATGAGTTTAAAAGTGCTATTAATCGACGACCACATGCTGTTCCGCGAAGGCTTGATCAGCCTGCTGCAGCGGCGCAATATTGAAGTCCTGGCAGCGGTGGGTGACGGCAACGAAGGCATCAAGCTGGCGCAGGAATTGAAGCCTGACATTATCCTGCTTGATAAACGCATGCCGATCGTCGACGGCATCAGCGTTCTAAAGCATTTGAAAAAACTCGGCCTGACCATGCCGATCGTGATGTTAACGACAAGCTCGAACGAGCAGGACCTGCTCGACGCCCTCAAGGCTGGTGCAAGCGGCTACCTGCTGAAGGATATGGAACCCGATGGCCTGGTATCCGCATTACGCGATATTCACGCCGGCAAAACCGTTGTGGCGCCACCGCTTACCTCTGTACTGGTACGCTTCGTCAAGGGCGATATGACAGTATCGCAATCCAAGGGGCCGTTCAGCGAGCTGACCCCGCGCGAAAGTGAAATCCTCGAACTGATGGCCGAAGGCCAGGGCAACAAGCTGATCGCACGCAATCTCGGTATATCTGATGGAACCGTAAAACTGCATGTTAAGGCCGTACTGAGAAAGTTGAATGTGCATTCACGCGTCGAGGCCGCTGTTATGTACATCGAGCACATTCACCGCGTCGCCGACCCGATAGAGGAATAAGTCGGTTATAAACATAGACTGTTTATGAACCTGCTTTGGTGGCAATTTGACACAGGATATAATCATCATATTCAGGGACAGTTAAACTGTTTCAAGTAATAAGCGGAGAAACTATTATGATGCCGATTACCGTCGAATTTATTGCGAAAGATGGCGACACATCCTTCAAGGAGGATAGCGTCACATTTGGTAATCCGGAGGAACTTTTTGATTATATAAGGCCAGGTGGTGGCTGTGAGCACATGCCTTCCGACCTGGGCGAAATTCAGATGGTTTTCCTGCCCCCGGAACATCCAAATATCACCAATCCAATCGCGGATAAACGCGTCACGCTACAACTGGGAATCGTGTTGATCACGGGTCCCCTGTCAACTATCGTGCAAACCGCACAGGAAGTAATCGACAAGGTAGGACGGGGCGAGGTTTCAGAAGCTTTCATGGCCGTAATCGGCGCCAATTACTGACTCGCGCAATCGCCGACCTTAATTCCCGGATGTATGACCGGGATTTAGCAGGTAATATTACCCGCAACCGGGCCGGTTACGCATTCAATTGTCACAGCGTGGGCCCCCAATAACCGACAGCGAGACAGATCATTGAATAAAGGCTTCATCCCCGCAGTAATGGCAATCGTCTTTGCCGCGTTTCTGATACTACCAGTGGCCATGGCGCAAACGGAATCGCCAGAGCCGACCCAGGCTACGTCCCAGAATGCCGAGACTCAACATGCCCAGGCGCTACGCAAACTGCTCGCAATAAGAGTGGCACTCGAGGAAAAACGCGAGCAGGTTCGAATCCTGCTGGATCAACTGCAGGACGCCGACGAGTCCGAGCGGGAAAAGATCAACGCACGGATCGCAACACTGAGAGAAACCATCGACGAACTGACGAAATCCTTCGAAAACATAGCCGTAAGCGGCGCAAATCTGCGCAACCTGACCGACACCTCCGACGGCAAACTGGACTGGCGAGACGAGCTGCTCCAGATCGCCCAGCCGCTGCTCAATAGTCTGAAAGAGGCAACCGAGAAACCTCGTCGAATCGAAGAACTGCGCAGCACAATCAGCCTGTACGAACAGCAACTCGAAATGGCGCGGAAAGCGACCGGTTCAATTGAAGTTTACAACCAGTACGAGATGCCGCCGGCAGTCGCTGACGGGCTGGCAAATGTCGCTGCCTCCTGGCGCGAACGCAGCGAAGATATCGAACGTTCACTCGAAATCTCGCGTGTCGAGTTGCGCAATCTCGAGCAGGAGAAAATCGATTTACTGGCGACAATAAGTGATGTCGTAAACGATTTTTTACTTGGGCGTGGCCTTACTTTACTCATCGCTATCGTCACCGGTTTCGTCATATGGTTTTTGATGCGCGCGCTGCGCCGACTGGTAAAGTCCTGGCGCCACCCGGCGCAGCATCCAGATCACGTCGCGAAAATCCGCCTGTTACTCTACGGCTACCACCTGCTGACGATGTTACTCGTGTCGCTGGCCGTACTATCGGTGTTCTACATACGCGGCGATCTGCTACTACTGACTTTATCAATCATCGCTCTGGTCATGCTCACGCTCGGTGCCTGGCGCTACCTGCCACGCTACGTCCAGGAAGCCCGGTTGTTGCTCAACATTGCCGCCGCGCGCGAGGGAGAGAGGGTCATTTATAATGGACTGCCGTTTCGCATTGTCTCGCTTAACCTGTATTCCGAGTTGCGCAATCCTGATCTGGAGGGCGCGATCCGCCTGCCGTTATCGGCGCTTACCGAACTGACCTCACGACCCCGCACCGATGAAGACTGGTTTCCCTGTCAGACCGGGGACTACGTGCTGCTGCCGGACGGCGCCTTTGGCCAGGTTCTCCAGCAGACGGTGGAACTGGTTCGCCTCAAAGTAGTTGGCAGCATCGTGCAATTTAGCGCCGCTGATTTTTTACAGCTTAATGTCCGCAATCTCTCGCGCGAGGGTTTCGGCGTCATCGTGGTATTCGGGATCGACTATCAGCACCAGGAGATTTCGCTCGACCGGGTGCCGAAACGCTTCAAGGACGGGCTCTCAGCTGCGTTCAGGGATGCCGGTTACGAGGATGAGCTGAAAGACCTCGTGGTGGAATTTAAAGAGGCGGGCACCAATTCGCTGGATTATCTGATCTACGCGACAATGGAAGGCCGCGTCGCCGCCTCGTATTTCGCAATTGCGCGGCTGATACAACAAACCTGCGTGGATATTTGTAATCACGAGGGCTGGATCATTCCGTTCACCCAGTTGACGATTCACCAGGCCGACGCGTCGACACAGGACGATATGACTGCGAGCTTGCCGCAGCCGGTTTGATGTATTCCGCGGGTTAAATGCAGGCGCTTACCGCCCGGTTTTCTAAACAATCAAGATAACCAGAATGATTATCAGTAACAGGTTGGTTGTGCTCACCCCTGCCCCGGCGGGGAGTTCCGAGATTTGTCCCCGCAGGTCGGAAATTTGCTGGTCGGTCATCAGGTTAACCCGCTCAATTGCATCGGCAGGATCAACACCTAACTTGATGAGTTGCTGTTCAACATGATCGCGTTTGGCAACGTATTCGACTAGCCGTGCACGTTCCGGTTCAGCATTAAACTGAGGTGTTGCCACCATCGCTGCATACGCGCCTGGTGCGGATAGCCACAACACCGCTACCAGTATTATTTTTCCTGTGTATTTCATTGTCGTCTGCTCCCGAGATTTCTATTCAGTTTCCGTTTGAAAAACACCCTTTTCAGAAACAAGCATAGTTCATCTTGCGAAGCCTGCATCCTGAAAACTAGAGATGCTGGTACGGGACTTATAGATCACCGCGCATCGGCAGACGACCAAAGTTGATTCTTGATAACAGATTTACTCGTTGAGCATTTCAGATCCAAATCACATTTTGAGACGTAAGCATGTGGTAATTGTAAATTTCTAAAAACTGGCATTTATCTATGAAAACAACAACCTTCTTAACAGGCATTACACTGGTCCTGATTTATGCAAGCGCGGTTAACTCAGGCAACATAGAAGCACAGGACGAGCAAATGCAGATTGACCAGTTTAAGGTCGAGGCTTTAAATGGCAATGAGAAACTGCAACTGAAACTGGCCTCGATATATATGCATGGAAAGGGGGGCGTTACCGCAGACATCGAGCAAGCTATTTATTGGTATACGGTTGCGGCCGGGCAGAACGTCGGATACGCGCAACAAATACTTGCTCATATCTATCTTCAGGGAATCGGGGTGGAACAAAGCCATGAGAAGGCATTGTATTGGCTAACCAGGGCCGCAAATCTCGGGTTTGTCGAAGCGCAACTTGAATTGAGCTCGCTGTACGAAATCGGTATCGTGGTACCGCAGGATCTTGTCAGTGCGCATAAATGGTTGGGTATAGCCGAATTGCTCGCAGAGCTGGACGTCGAGACCCGACTGGCCGGACTCGAAGATAAAATGTCCTGGGTTCAACTAGCAAGGTCAAAATATCTTTCACGCAAATGTATTTTGCAGGAATACAAGGATTGTTAACTGGTTGTCGACGTATCCCCTGCCCCACAGGCTCTGCTACTTAAGTAGAACTTCATGGCTCGAAGAGTCGTTAGCGAGTGCTCGATCTCCCCTCAGCCAATAGTGAATCCAGAACCGGACACCACATCCATTATCCTTTCCAGCGGCAGGTAGAGGTATTTTGTCGCTGACTTGGTTACCATGTGACAAGATTTGCAGTGTAAATCGGTTGAATTACGGGAGATTTGACAGGCCGCACCCGAATTCGGGTATAACCAAAAATCATGGCATCGATGGAATATTTTCAACTGACCGAAAACAGTGATTTGCCCAATATCGAGCAATTCGCACCGTTCAAGGTGGTGCTCGCAATCGAGAATCCGACCAGTCGCGATCGGCAACTGGAGATTTCCAACTGGCTGGTTCGGGCGGGTGGCAAATACGTAATGATATGCGGCGAGGATTGTGAAAGCTGGGAGCAAATCATCCGACAGGTAAACCTGGACCAGGTCGACCTAGACCACATGCAGCCCGGGGAATTCGTGATGATCACGGTCCACAAGCACGAGAGACTGCGCAACGTGTTCTGGCATGCAAAGAAACATGCGCATCACACCCACGTGAAATTTGATCACATCCTGACGATTCATATCGGTAACCAGAATCGATCTGTGGAATATCAATCCATGTTCGGCAAAGCCTAGGACCGGTCAGACAGTCACCCGGAGATCAGGCCTAAGTTTTACCGATACCAGGAATCGAAATGGGTACATTTCAGCCGTGTCGATCCTTTAATTTTCCGTATTGTATACCGGTGATTTCATCGTAAAGCCGCGGGATTAATTCGCCGGGCGGTGCTGTAGTTGGAGGTTGATCTCAATCAAGAATTCGGTTTTTAAAGGGTTTAGCCTTATTATATTGGATTGATTGCTTCGGGGGCACATCCAGATTATGGATAGCACTGCAATTGAAAAGCTCACTAGGGTGAGTAAATAACCATGCCGGCTTCAGAGATCGTCTTTATATTGGTGGTTCTGCTGGGTATAGCCATGGTGGTTACCGGTACCTGCCGTAACCTGCCGGTTCCGTTCACGGTAATCCTCGTCCTGATTGGCATGCTGTTAGGCGACCTGTCCCACCGGCTGCATTTCATGGAACCCCTGCAGGGATTTACTCTTAGCCCTGAAATCATGTTATTCGTATTTCTTCCAGCACTGATATTCGAATCCGGGTTTGCGCTGGACGCACGCCAGATGATTAAGGATTTGCCGCCGATATTGATTCTCGCGATACCCGCGATGCTCATGTCCACGTTTGTGGTTGGACTCGGAGTCTGGTGGGCACTCGATGTCAAGCTGATCGTGGCCCTGGTGTTCGGCGCATTAATCTCCGCTACCGACCCGGTCGCGGTGGTTGCGCTTTTTAAGGAACTGGGCGCCCCGAACCGCCTGAATGTCCTGGTCGAGGGCGAATCCCTGCTTAACGACGCTACCGCCATCGTGGCTTTTACGATTTTGCTCGGCATAGCCGTAGAGGGCGGCGGTATCGGCTGGTCCGATGCCGACAACGTGTTCCTGGAATTCCTCAGGGTGTTTATCGGGGGCGCCTTGTTCGGCGCCTTGCTGGGATTCGTGGTCTGTGAATTGTTATATCGAATGCATAGCGGAATCAGCGTTATTCTGACGTCTTCGATCATCATCGCCTACGCGAGCTTCGTCATTGCCGAGCACAGTTTCCACGTATCTGGTGTCATGGCCGTAGTTGGATCCGCAATTGCCCTGAGGCGATTCGGGGTCACGCGGTTTCGCCAGGATACAACCCATTCCATCCACGAGGTCTGGGAAGTCATCGCCCTGTCCTGTAATTCGCTGCTGTTTTTACTGGTGGGATTATCGATCAGCATCGGCACGCTTTTTAACCAGCTCGGGCCAATAGCGATCGCGATCGCCCTGGTGCTAAGTGCACGAGCACTCTCTATCTACAGCCTGGTTCCGCTCGCTGTCAAAAGGTTTAAGCTACCGCACATCAGCATGGGCGAACGCCACATCATGTGGTGGGGCGGCCTTAAGGGTGGCCTCGCGATCGCGGTTGTACTCTCGATCCCGAGTGACCTGCCCGAGCGTCAGTTTCTGTTCGAAGTCACGCTCGGAGTCGTCCTGTTTACCCTGTTGATCAGCGCGCCCACGATACGCCCGCTGATGCATTTTCTTGGATTAAGCGAGTTTTCCAGGGGAGAAGAACTGGAGTATCGAAACTCGCTTCAAGGTGCCGAAGAGACTTCCCAGAAATATTTGTCGAACCTGTCCGCGAGCAAAATTATTCCGCGGGGTACGGTGGCTCCTCTGCAGGAGCAGATTCACCAAACATTTTCCACCGGGATCGACGATGACGAAATAAAAGCGCACGAGAACGATGAGTATTTCGCCGAATTCAGGGCTTATCGAGTAGAGAGAGAATCTTTGAAATCGCTCTACGAGACCGGCGTTATCAGCCAGTATATATACCTCGATATGAACAACAGGTTGCATGCAGTGCAGGAATCGCTGCGCCTGGGTGAAGCCGGGATTGGCGAGGTAGACCAGTCGGAGGAACTCACTTTGTTTCAAAGACTCGAGATATTCGTGCTGGGTAAAATTCGTGAAAAGACCTGGCTTGCCGGTTGGCTTTCAAAATACCAGGAACAAAGAACGGTGCATCGAGTGCAACGCAACCTGGCGCATATCCTGTCAAGTGACGCCGTGATAGCAATGCTTAACCGGCAGGATGATTTGCTTGTAGACGCCAGAAACAATGTAATATCTGCCTACGAGGACCGCAAAAAATACTACCGTAAACAACTCAAGCAAATCAGAAAATACTATCCAAAATACTATTTGCAATTTCTCGGACGACTGACGACACGGTCAATGATCAACAGTGGCTGGAACCGGGTAAAGGCAGAGTTCGCCCATGGTGATCTCTCTGCCAAGGGCTTCAACCTGATACAGGACAGGGTAGTATCTGTGTTGGCGGAGGTCGACAAGTCGCCGCTCATTTTCTCGAAAACGGTTAGCACCATATCCGAATACCTCGAAGATATTGATCTGTTCCATGACTTAACCGACCGGGATTACCTGTTTCTCGAGGAAAACGCTTCAATTGTCACCTTCCTGGCTGGCGATACCATCATGGGCCGCTTTGAAGCGGGTATAGATTTCTACGTGCTGGTCGACGGCAAGGCGACCGTCTGGATCAAGGATGCATTCAGTCGCGAGCAGTTCATGGCTGAGTTCCTGAAGGGAGACTTTATGGGCGAGTCCGGCTTGCTGGCAAAGCAAAAAAACCGCAAACATCACCGCAGTGCCACGATCAAGGCAGAGACACCCTGCACATTAATCAGGATCTCGCCCGACACGATGTCGCGGATCCTGTGGAAGTATCCAAAAATTCTGGAGGAGATACGCGAGATCAACGAGGCCCGTTTAAGCGTACGGCCGAAGAGCACCGATGAGCTACGTGTCTACAAACCCCATAAAAAGCATTAACCAGGAAAAAGCTCTGGTGACTGGCGCAAAAACGGATCGCGGTCTTATTATCAGGCGATTCCCGGGTTTCCGGCCACGTTTTTAATTTTCGGGGAATTCAACTTTTTGATGCGCGCTGTGTCCTCGCGACGCAAGTAGTCTGCAACCACGTCCCAGATCGGCGCACCAGGCGACTGCGAACCCACCGTTGCCCAACCGGCGACCTTGTAATTTTTTCCGGCTTCGATGGTCGTACCATTATCGAGCTGCATATCCGCGATTCTTGCACCCGCATCGGCTCCCGGATCGATGCTGTAATCGAGACCACCCAGGCGCACCATGTCACCGCCTTGTTGGTAGTAAGGATCCTTGTTGAACAGGTTATCGGCAACGTCCTCGAGGATCAGCTTTATGTTCTCCCCTGTCATTTCACGAACATAAGTCTCGGGATAGGTGATGCAGGTTTGATCCATAACATGCTCCATTGTAATCGCCTGCCCCGGCAACACCGTGGTGCCCCAGCGAAATCCGGGTGAAAGCGAGATCTGCGCATCACCCTCCACGCGCAGCGCGTCGCAGATGACCTGGTCGAAGGTACCGTTAAAATTACCGCGTCGGAACAGCACATCCTCGGCGACTGCCAGTTCTTCCTGTAACTGGGCCAGGTAGGGCTTGCGCATCTTTTCAATGTAAGCCGACATTTCGGAATCTGCCTCGAGCAGGTTCGAGAATACGGGTAGCAGGCGATATCGATAATCACGCAACTTCTTGTCCTTGTAATCCATATCCATGACACCCAGAAACTTGCCGTTGGAGCCCGCGTTGGTGACCAGGGTTTTTCCGCCCGGATTCGAGACCGGAATCGCACCCGGGACACCGTCGTGGGTATGACCACCGAATATGGCATCGATACCGCTGACCCGCGAAGCCATCTTGAGGTCGACGTCCATGCCGTTGTGCGAAAGCACAATCAATCCGTCGGGGCTTTCCTCGTCGCGCGCCTGCTCGACGATTTCCTGCATATCGCCCTCGTTGATGCCAAATGTCCAATCCGGAATAAATCGTTGCGGATTCGCGATCGGCGTGTACGGAAAAGACTGTCCGACCACGGCAATGCGTAAATCCCCCATCTCGCGAATCGTGTAGGGCTTGAATACATGCCCGGTGTCTTCGTTGAAGTCACCCAGGTCAGCAAGTTCGTAATCAAACAGGGCATCTTCTTTTACCTTGCAATTCTGGCTCACGAATTCTCCGTTAAAAATCTCGGCATTGTCGAGAACTTCGGCGGCCAGGTAAGTAAACTCCCAGTGTCCCGTCATGACATCGACGCCGAGCAAATTACAGGCCTCGACCATGTCCCGGCCGCGGGTCCAGTAAGCGGTACCCGAGCCCTGCCAGGTATCACCGCCATCGAGCAGTAACGAGCGCCCCTGTGCATATTCCGCACGCAACTTTTTGACCAGGGTTGCGAGGTGGGCAAAACCACCCACTTTGCCAAAGGTGCGCGCGGCTTCTGCAAAGTTCAGGTAGGTATAGGCGTGTTCCTCGATACCACCATGTGAAATGCCAAACTGTTTCAACAGGTTATTGCCGACCAGGTGTGGCGCCTTACCCAATGCATCACCGATACCCAGGTTGACACTGGGTTCACGAAAATAAATCGGATTGAGCTGCGCATGGCAGTCGGTAATGTGCAAAATACGGGCGTTACCGAAAGCCGGCATGTCATAAAGCCTGGAACCTTCGCTGGTGGCTGATAATCCTGCAGTGGGAAACATGCCTGCCGCGCCCGCAAGGCCCAACAGTCTGATAAATTCTCTTCGGTTCAAGTTCATAAGGCCCCCTTAGGCAAACATTTCAGATAGCTCGACCAGGTTTCCAACCACCAGGTCCGGGTTGGATTCCGCGATGTCATGGCCGTGATTATATCCATAAGGAACGCAAACGATGCCAAAGCCCGCTGACCTTGCCGCCAATACATCGTTGCTCGAGTCGCCCACCATCAGGCAGGCACCATAGTCGAGATCAAAATAATCCGCCGCGTAATGCAGCGGCATGGGATCAGGTTTTTTCCTGGGCGTGGTGTCGCCGGCAACAACCAGCTCAAAATATACGTTCAAACCCAATGCCTCGATTAAGTTCGAGGTGAAAGGTTCAGGCTTGTTGGTTACACAGGCCAGGTGCAAATCAAGCTTGCTCAGGCGCTCCAACGACTCGAAAACACCGGGATAAACTTCACTGTGATCGCTGGCATGTTTCGCGTAGAGCTTGTTGAAAATTTCCAGCCCGGCCTTGAACAGCGCCTCGTCCGGTTCCGCCTGCATGTCGTTGGTCAGAACGCGCTTGACGAAGCGTTCGACGCCATTACCCACCCAGTTGCGCGCCGTCTCGGGATCCTGCTTCGGCAAGTCAAGACTGAGCAGCATTTCGTTGGCGCACCAGGCGAGGTCACCCACGCTGTCAACCAGGGTACCATCAAGGTCGAACAGAACGAGCCTGACCTGGTCGAAGGCAATTTTCGCGTTCGTTCCGGTGGTATCAGTCTGGCCGCTGGCTGCAGGCATATCCATCGTTAATTTGTTGTTTTTGCGAGCAAAAAAGTCTGTTGACCGACCAAACTATCAAAATCAGGCGAGCAATGTAATAACCCGATAGCGATAGGAGCTATTACTATTTCAACTAGGTCGTCAACGCCGAAAAAACGCGTGGCAGGCGCTCCGGCAAGCGTTCGATATTATCGACGATCGAGTAATTGTTGGGGCCGAATATACGCGCCACGTAGTCGTCGGCGTTGGGATCCAGGGTCAGGCAATAGGTATGGATTCCGCTTGCGGCAAGCTCCTCGACGGCGTGCTTGGTATCCTGGCGCAGGTATTGCGGATCGCGTTCGTCGATGTCGGCGGGTTCACCGTCGGTAACCAGTAACACCAGGCGTTTGCGGCTGCTTTGCTGCCCTAGATGATAACCTGCGTGTCGCAGGGCCGCGCCCATGCGTGTCGACAGACCACCGCTCATGCCGGCCAGCCTGGCCTTGCTGTCATCGCTGTAGGGTTCATCGAAATCCTTGAAACGGTAATACTGCACATCGTGACGTCCATCGGAGGCAAAACCATGCACCGCGTAGTTATCGCCGATCGAGTCAACCGCCCAGGACAATAACCCGGTGGCCTCGCGCGTCAGGTCGAGGATACTGGGCTGCTCCAGGTAGCCCTCGTCCTGCTCGGTCAGGTCGCCGATACGGTCATTGGTCGAGGCCGACAGATCCATCAATACGATCATCGACAGGTCGCGCAGATGCCGCGTGATGCGGATATTAACCCTGGGATCCGGCATTATACCGCGCCGGATGTCAATCATCGCGCGCACCGCGGCGTCGATATCGAGTTCGTCGCCATCCTCGAAGCCACGCTTGCGCACGATGCCCTGTGGCTGCAGCGCGTCGATCAGGTGTTTGATGCGGCTGGCGATCGGTTTATGTTTCTCCAGGATCCGGTCCATGATTTCGGGGTCATCCTTTTTCTGGCGGCGCTCGATGACGGTGGTCCATTCGGGGCGCGCCAGCTGCACCTGGTAATCCCACTCATCGTAATGGAACGGCTCCGACATCGGTTCCACCCCTTCCGACTCGTTGTAGCTGATGCCATGGTCCTCGTAGGGAAACAGCTCGGTCGGCAGCACCCAAACTTCCTGCGGGTTGCCGTCCTCGAGCTCGGAGTCGATCTCGTTAACCATCTCCATGACGCTGACATATTTGCGCTGCGTCGACTGCCGCCACGGCAGACGCTCGAACTCCCCGAAATCTGAACTGCTTTCATCGAACGCCCAGAAATATCGATTATCGTCACGGTACGGCACCGGCGAATACTGTAACAGGCGCAGCACCGGCAGCTTTTCAGTCTCGCGGACGCGGTCGAAACACTCGAGACCAAACTCGCGCAGCAGCGGCCGATCCACTGCGTTAGCCTCCAGCAGCTTGCGGTAACGGCCGACAATATCGTTTATCCAGCTTTCAGCATCGTTGTAATCCGGGTCCAGCAGCGCGCGATTCAGGCGCAGCATGATACCGACGACCGGATGCAGATCGGGCGGAGCAATGTCCAGGGCATGCTCGAAAAATCCTAGCCACAGTCGCCGCAGGCCCGGAAACTCCTGGTAAGCGAGATACTCGACCCGCGCATCCTCGAAGACTTCGATCATCGACCGCTGCGCCGGGCTCATATCGTCACCGTTAATCGTTTTACTGGTGTAGACGATGTGCGCGGCCGCGTGTGCCGCCGCGGCACGGTAAACGTCGATACCATCGATACCGTCGTATCGATCGAATGCATCGGGTAGATGCACCAGGTAGTTTTCGATATAAGGCCGGCTGCCCTGTCGGGTTTCGAAGTCGTCCGCGGTCGGGCGCATGAAAAACGCCCGTGCCCACAGCGCACGCAGGTAAAAATTCAGCTTGCGATGGTTATCGACGAACAGCGTACCCCGGCGTTCGCGTTGCAGCACCGACTTCGAGGTTTCGGTAGCGACAGCAAAATAAGCGGCCTGCCCTTCGAAATCACGCTGATAGGCCTGCGCTCCCCAGGTTGCCCAGCGGCGCAGACCACCCAGCGTCAATTTGGACAGCAGTTCGCCCAGGGCTTCCATCATCGGGCGCAGTCCGCGCGGTGCCTTGCCAGCGAGCTGATGCAGCAATTTGAAATAGCCGCGCAGCAGGTCGGCATCGCCGAGCCGGGTTGCCGCTAGCGGTAAATTGGCGAGAATCAGCGTGATCACTGCACCCGAGGTCAGCGACGACAATTTCATGATGGCCTCGATCGTGTCGGGCACGATATCCTCGCCGACCTCCTTCGCCACCACCGGCATTTCCTGCACGTAGGTCAACACCAGGTCCTGGCCCTTGCCCAGCGTACACATTGCCTTAATGCCGACCAGGTAATTCTCCACGCCCTGCGGTGACATGATGCGCTGCGCCTCGAGCCAGGATGCCTCGACCGCTTCGAGGTTACCGAGATCCCCGGGATCGATGCACTGCAGATATTCGGCGAGTTCGGGATGCATTTTAGTTTAACGCTTGCTGTCATCCTGTGGCTTGACCGCGGGATCCAGTGAAACGGGGAACCACCGGGTCTCTCTGGATACCGCGGTCGGGGCTGCGGTGTGACATGGGATTGATACCCTGGTAGTCATTCTGGTTGAGTACTGCCTAGAAGTAGGTATCGACCGCGGCGTAGAGCGTATCGCGCATATCGGGATCGTCAGTGAGTGGTGTCACCAGCGCCATACGGCAGGCGGCCCCGGCATCGACGCCCTGCGCCATCAGTTGCGCCGCGTAGATCAGCAACCGCGTCGACATTCCCTCGTCGAGCCCATGCCCCTTGAGATTACGCGAACTGGTACCGACCTGCACCAGCTTTTTTGCCGTTTCCTCATCGATACCACCCTCATGGGCGACGATTTCGGTCTCGGTTTCAGCCTCGGGATAATCGAAGTCGAGTCCGCCGAAACGCTGCTTGGTCGACTGTTTCAAATCCTTCATCAGCGACTGGTAACCGGGATTGTACGAGATCACCAGTTGAAAATCCTCGTGCGCTTTCACCATCTCGCCCTTTTTCTCCAGCGGTAACTCACGCCGGTGATCGGTCAGCGGGTGTATCACCACGGTGGTATCCTGGCGTGCCTCGACGATCTCATCGAGGTAACAGATAGCGCCGATACGTGCCGCTACCGTCAACGGCCCATCCTGCCAACGCGTGCCGTTGATATCGAGCAGATGCCGTCCGACCAGGTCGGAAGCGGTCATGTCCTCGGTACAGGCAACGCTGATCAGCGGTTTCTGCAGCTTCCAGGCCATGTATTCGACAAAACGCGACTTGCCGCAGCCGGTCGGGCCTTTCAGCATTACCGGCATGCGCACGTGGTAGGCTGCCGTGTAGTTTTCGACCTCGTCCCCGACCGCCCGGTAATAGGGTTCTTGCTTTACCAGGTACTGCTTGCGGTCGGTTTCGACTATCTGCATCTGACTTGCCGCTTCCGCCATGGCGCCAACCTATACCGGGTTGCCGCGGTAAATGACCATCGACGCACCGGTCGACTGGGCGAAGTTGTCGAATCCCAGCAGGCGCACGTGGTTGTTGGGATGTGCATTATGGCAGGCGACGCACTCGCTGATGATCGAATCGACATCGTCCTCGCCGAACATCGGCAATTTCCACATGTACCAGTAATTATCGGCCGCGTTTTCCGGCTCGGTATGCTCGATACCGGGATTCCAGCCCTGCGCGACAATATACTGGACCTGTCGGCGGATTTGCTCCGCGTTCATTTCCGGCAGGTACGAAAAGGTTTCGAATTTCCGGCTCGCGGGATCAGCGAGGCTCGATTTATAGTCTTGAATATCACTCATGTTTTTATCCTCTTATCGATGTGCCACGTCGAGCTTGTCGACGGTATCGAATTCAAATTTGATTTCCTTCCAGGTTTCCATCGCCGCCTTGAGCTCGGGGCTGGACTTGGCCGCATTGGTCAGGATGTCCTTGCCTTCCTTTTCAACTTCACGACCTTCGTTGCGCGCCTGTACACAGGCTTCGAGCGAAACGCGGTTGGCAGCCGCACCGGCAGCGTTGCCCCACGGGTGGCCGAGCGTACCGCCACCGAACTGCAGCACCGAATCGTCGCCGAAAATGTTCACCAGTGCCGGCATGTGCCAGACGTGAATGCCACCCGAGGCGACCGGTAGTACGCCCGGCATCGAGCCCCAGTCCTGGTCAAAAAAGATTCCGCGATCGCGGTCTTCCTTGATAAAGGAATCACGCATGATGTCGATCCATCCGAGCGTCGCCTCGCGGTCGCCCTCGAGCTTGCCGACGACGGTGCCGGAATGCAGGTGATCACCGCCCGACAGTCGCAGCGCCTTGGCCAGTACGCGGAAATGGATGCCGTGGATTGGGTTGCGGTCAAGCACCGCGTGCATAGCGCGGTGAATGTGCAGCAGCATGCCGTTGTCACGGCACCATTGGGCGATACCGGTATTGGCGCAGAAACCGCCGGTCAGGTAGTCGTGCATGATGATCGGCGCACCCAGCTCCTTGGCGTACTCGGCGCGCTTGTACATTTCTTCCGGTGTCGACGCGGTGACGTTGAGATAATGTCCCTTGCGCTCACCGGTTTCCTGTTCGGCCTTGTGGATCGCTTCCATGCAGAAGTCAAAACGGTGGTTCCAGCGCATGAACGGCTGCGAATTGACGTTCTCGTCGTCCTTGGTGAAGTCGAGACCGCCGCGCAGGCATTCGTAAACCGCGCGACCATAGTTTTTCGCCGACAGGCCGAGCTTGGGCTTGATCGTGCAGCCCAGCAACGGGCGGCCGTACTTGTTCATCTTGTCGCGCTCGACCTGGATGCCGTTGGGTGGCCCGTTACAGGTCTTGACGTAGGCGATCGGGAAACGCACGTCTTCGAGACGCAGGCCGCGTACCGCCTTGAAACCGAACACGTTGCCGACCAGTGAAGTGAAGACGTTAACTACCGAACCTTCTTCGAACAGGTCGATCGGGTATGCGATGAATGCATAAAAGCAACTGTCGTCGCCGGGTACGTCCTCGATCGAATAGGCGCGACCCTTGTAGTAATCGAGATCGGTCAACAGGTCGGTCCAGACCGTGGTCCAGGTGCCGGTGGACGATTCCGCGGCAACCGCCGCTGCGGCTTCCTCACGCGGTACGCCGGGCTGCGGAGTGATCTTGAAACAGGCAAGAATATCGGTGTCCGCCGGCGTGTACTCCGGCATCCAGTAGGTTTCGCGGTACTCTTTAACGCCCGCGTCGTAGGTTTTTCTGGAACTCATTGTTTGCTCTCCAAATAGTGAATCAGGCAGCCGTTTTACCGGCAACTTTCGGATCGAGTTCGCTGCTGACATAGCGTTTAGCCATGTTGGCGACACTGATCGGTGTAATCTTCGATGCGTTACCCGCGGTTTCGAACTGTTCGAAACGATCGCGGCACAAGTCTTCCATTGCCTTCAATGCCGGCGTCAGGAACTTGCGCGGGTCGAACTGGCTCTTGTCGTTCTCGGCAACGCGGCGGAACTCGCCGGTCATCGCAAGGC
The DNA here is from genome assembly GCA_029862005.1 of Gammaproteobacteria bacterium. Classification (NCBI taxonomy): domain Bacteria; kingdom Pseudomonadati; phylum Pseudomonadota; class Gammaproteobacteria; species Gammaproteobacteria bacterium. The sequence goes on from JAOTYD010000021.1 coordinate 46,655, forward strand.
GACAGTCGGTATCGATATTAACCTTACGTACGCCGTGCTTGATACCGCGCACGATTTCCTCGACTGGCACGCCGTAGGTTTGCGGCATTTCACCACCGAACTGGTTGAAGATGTTCTGCAATTCCTGCGGAACCGATGAGGAGCCGTGCATGACCAGGTGCACCTCGGGCAGTTTCTGGTTGATCTCCTTGACCACGTTCATCGCCAGGATTTCGCCATCCGGCTTGCGGCTGAACTTGTAAGCGCCATGCGAGGTACCCATCGCGATCGCGAGCGCATCCACTTTTGTACGGGTGACGAAATCGACCGCCTGGTCGGGATCGGTCAGCAATTGATCCATGCTCAGGCTGCCCTCGAAGCCGTGGCCATCCTCTTTCTCACCTTCACCGGTTTCGAGCGAACCGAGACAACCGAGCTCACCCTCGACCGAGACACCGATGTCGTGCGCGATGCGGGTGACTTCGGCGGTAATATCGACGTTGTAATCGTAACTCGCCGGGGTCTTGGCATCGGCTTCGAGTGAACCGTCCATCATCACCGAGGTGAAACTGGCCTGCATCGCCGACACACAGGTGGCGCGGTTGTTACCGTGATCCTGGTGCAGGCAGATCGGAATCTGCGGGTACATTTCCTCGGCAGCCTCGACCATCTTGCGGATCATGATGTCACCGGCATAACCGCGCGCACCGCGGCTGGCCTGCAGGATCACCGGTGCGTCCACCGCGCTCGCGGCATTCATAATCGCGAGTACCTGTTCCATGTTATTGATATTGAAAGCGGGCACGCCGTATCCCCTCTCGGCGGCGTGATCGAGTAGCTGTCTGAGCGTAATTCTTGCCATCTGAAACCTCTGTCTGACTAAATTCGTTAACTAAATCTGCAACAAACGCCGCACTTCGTCGCGCACCGCCTGTGCGGTAATGCCGAAATGCGCATATAAATCCTCAGCCTTCGCCGACGCACCGAAACCGGGCATGCCAATCATCGAGCTGCGCTTGCCAAGCCAGCGGTCCCAGCCCATCGGAGAAGCGGCCTCGATCGCGACCCGGCATTCGCCGCCGAGTACGATTTTCTGGTATTCCGGGGATTGCTTTTCGAACAACTCCCAGCACGGCATCGATGCTACCGCAACCTCGACGCCGAAACGGGCCAGCATATCCGCGGCTTCGAGCGCAATCTGGACTTCCGAGCCGGTGGCGAGCAAGGTAGCTTTGCGTTTGCCGGGCGGTTCACGCAGCAGGTAGGCACCACGCGCGACCAGGTTTTCACGGTGATGATGTGTGCGCAGTGTCGGCACACCCTGGCGCGTCAGGCAAATCACCGACGGTGATTCAGTCTCGTTAAGGGCACAGGCCCAGGATTCAGCAACTTCGACCGCATCCGCCGGACGGAATACCATCAGGTTCGGCATCGCCCGCAAGGAAGCAATCTGCTCGACCGGCTGGTGTGTCGGGCCATCCTCACCGAGACCGATCGAATCGTGCGTCATCACGTGCACGACACGCTGTTTCATCAACGCTCCGAGGCGGATCGCCGGGCGGCTGTAATCGGCAAACGCCAGAAAAGTACCGGACAATGGAATGTAACCACCGTGCAGCGCGATACCGTTCATCGCGGCCGCCATGCCGTGTTCGCGCACGCCGTAATGGATATAGTTGCCGCCGAAATTGTCACGAGTCAGTGATTGTGCATTGCCGGGTTTGGTGCCATTGGAGCCACTCAGGTCGGCTGAACCTGAAACTAATCCCGGCACAACATCCAGTAACGACTCGAGTACCTGCTGCGAGGACTGCCGGGTAGCAAGTTTTGGCTTTTCTTCGCTGAAACGCTCTTTTAGCGAATAGATACAGGCCTGAAAATCCGTCCCCAGGGAACCGTCCTGCATTGCTACAAAACGATCGCGTCTCTCCGCCGGCAAGGCATCCATGCGTGCTTGCCATTGCCTGCGGCTGTCAGCGCCGCGGCGGCCACAGTCGCGCCAGCTGATCAGCAATTCCTCGGGTATTTCAAATGCCGCGCTGTCCCATTTCAGATTCTCCCGTACCAGCCTGATATCATCTTCGCCCAGCGGCGCACCGTGGATGGCGGCGCTGCCCTGTTTATTGGGTGCGCCGTAACCGATCACGGTTTTGCAGGCGATCAACGAAGGTTTATTCGTCTGCCTTGCTTTTGCAATCGCTTCGGCGATCGCGTCCGGTTTGTGACCATCGACGTAACAGACATCCCAGCCCGCCGCTTCGAAACGAGCCAACTGGTTGGATGACGTCGTCAGGCTGGTAGTGCCGTCGATTGAAATGCCGTTATCGTCGAACAAAACAATCATCTTGGATAGCCTGAGATGCCCCGCAAAATCGATTGCCTCATGGCTAATGCCTTCCATCAGGCAACCGTCTCCGGCCAGCACGTAGGTGTAGTGATCGACTATCTCGTCGCCAAATTCGGCGGCGAGTTTCTTCTCGGCCAGCGCCATACCAACCGCGGTAGCAATACCCTGGCCCAGTGGCCCGGTCGTCATTTCGATACCCCTGGCGTAGCCATACTCGGGATGACCCGCGGTTTTTGATCCAAGCTGGCGGAAATTCTTGATTTCATCGAGGGTCAGGTCTTCATAACCGCACAGGTACAGCAGGCTGTACAACAGCATCGAACCATGGCCTGCCGACAGAATGAATCGGTCGCGGTCCGGCCAGTCCGGCGTTGCGGCATCGAATTTCAGAAAATCGGCAAACAAGACGCTGGCGACATCGGCCATGCCCATCGGCATGCCTGGGTGGCCCGAGTTAGCCTTTTGCACCGCGTCCATCGAAAGTGCACGGATCGCGTTAGCCATGAGTCGGCGGCTTTCGCTTTTACTCTGATCTTTTTGAACCTTTGTATCCATCTATTCTCTCCGTTAAGCCGCGCGACGTTTACGTTCAACCAACTGCAGTACCAGCGGCGTGAAAATGAGCTGCATGGCAAGATCGATCTTGCCGCCGGGAATGACGATGACGTTGGGTCGTGACATGAAACTGTTGTGGATCATCGTCAACAGGTAAGGAAAGTCGATGCCGCGTGGATTGGCGAAGCGGATCACAACCATCGACTCGTCCGCGGTCGGAATCCAGCGTGCGATAAACGGGTTCGAGGTATCGACGACCGGCACACGCTGAAAATTGATATCGGTGTTGGTGAACTGCGGGCAGATGTACTCGATGTAATCCGGCATACGGCGCAGGATGGTGTCGGTAATTGCCTCAGCCGAGTAACCGCGCGAGGCCTTGTCGCGGTGAATTTTCTGGATCCATTCGAGGTTAGTGACCGGCACCACGCCGACTTTCAGGTCAGCATACTGGGCGACATCGGCCTGGGCAGTTTTAACCGCCCCGTGCAGGCCCTCGTAAAACAACAGGTCGGTATCTTCGGGGAAAGATTCCCACTCGGTGAATTCTCCCGGTGCCACACCATAAATTTCACTTTCCTGGTCATCGTGCACGTAGTGGCGCGTTTTACCGGTGCCAGTTTCGCTGTATTGGCGAAACTCTTCTTCGAGCTCCGACAGCAGGTTGGCTTCCGGACCGAAGTGACTGAAATTCTTGTTACCGCCTTCCTCGGCATGCGCCATGGCAGCCTTCATCTCCTGGCGATTGTGACGATGAAAGGCGTCACCCTCGATGAAACAGGCGCTGATATTTTCACGAAAGAAAATATGCTCGAAGGTTTCCTTGACGGTCGAGGTACCGGCGCCGGAAGAGCCGGTGATCGAAAGGATGGGATGTTTTCTGGACATGGGCAGAACCTAGTTTCTAAACAAACTGCGGTTTTCGAACAGTGGGAAGCGAGTGCTCTCGACCGCGTCGCCGGTGATGTAGTCGATGACTTCCTGGACCCGGTCCCTGGAACCGAAAATAAGCGGCACACGCTTGTGCAGTGAAACCAGTTTCATTTCCAGTATCCGCTCGATACCGTCGCTGGCCAGGCCACCGGCCTGTTCGATGATAAAGGCGAGTGGCAGCGCTTCGTACAGCAAGCGCAAGCGGCCGCTCTCGTAACCGGGGCGCGAATCCCCGGGATACAGGAAAACGCCGCCGCGAATCAGGATGCGGTAAGCTTCTGCGACCAGCGAAGCGTTCCAGCGCATGTTGAAATCTTCGCCCAGGGGGCCGCTCTCGCCGGCGATACAGTCGTCGATGAAATAGCGCACGCTGTCGTCCCAAAAACGATAGTTCGAAGTGTTGATGGCGAATTCATGCTGCCCGGCCGGGATAATCAATGCCTCGTCGACCAGGTAAAACTTATCGCTCTCGGGATCGAGCATAAAACTATGAGTGCCGTCACCGCAGGCCAGGATTAGCCGGGTTTGGGGGCCATAAAACAAAAAGCCTGACGCTTTTTGAATATCGCCCAGCGGTTTGTCGAAGAGGCTTGTGGTATCGGCAGCCAGCACTGAAAAAACGGTGCCGATAGAGGTATTGGTATCGATATTCGAGGAACCGTCGAGCGGATCGATCGCCACCGCGAGGGTTGCATCGGCGTCAATCTCGATCAATTCGTCGTTTTCCTCGGATGCGATAAACCCGATAGGTAATTTACCCAGCGCCTCGACAAAAAGTCCATGGGACAGAATATCAAGCGGCTTCTGATTATCACCGCCCGCGTTCTTGCTGAAGCTACCTGAAGACTGTGCTGAAAGACCCTGCCGGGCAATCGTTTTCGCGAGTTTTGCACCGGTGCTCGCGATCACCAGTATTATCGAGGCAAGGTCCTCGTGCATGCCAGCCTGCTTTGCCATTGACGCCAGGTATTGTTCCAGCCTGATTTCAGATGTCATGTTGCCCCGCCTGGTATCTTGTTTAGTATGCGACGGGATTTTGGGGGGGCTTGATTATTAAGTAAAGTTTAATAAACTTTACAATTATGAAAGAAAAACTTTATCCATGGCTGCGCCAGATGACGCTGAAGCAGATGCGCGGTTTTACAGCAGTGGTTGAAGCTGGCAGTGTCTCTGGCGCTGCTAAAAGCCTGCATCTCACGCCACCAGCGGTATCGCTGCAGTTGCGCGATCTCGACACGGCAATTGGACTTCCTTTGCTGGAACGCAGTGATCACGGACTGATCCCGACTCTTGCGGGTCGGGAACTATTGGCTCTGGCGCAGGAAATCCAGCAATCGATGGATCGCTTCGGTGAAACCGTCACTGAATTGAAGGGCGTGGATCATGGTGTCGTCTCGGTCGGCGTAGTCAGTACGGCGCGCTACTTTGCCCCGACGATGCTGGCAGAGTTCATGAAAATCTACCCGAATATTAAAATACAGCTACTGGTCGGGAACCGCGAAACGACCATGGAAAAACTGGAAAGCATGGAGCTCGATTTTGCCATCACCGGTTTGCCGCCCGAGCACTTTACGGTGAAGAAAGAATTTATCGCGAAGCACCCTCAAATCATCATCGCGACACCCGATCACCCACTGGCCGGTAATAAGCGAATTTCATTGTCAGAATTGAAAGACGAAACCTTTCTTTTACGAGAATCCGGGTCGGGCACCCGCTCGGTAACCGACAAGCTGTTTGCCCGCTGTAAAGGCCTGCCAAAATCCGGGCTGGAATTCGGCAGTAACGAAACCATCAAGCAGGCCGTCATGGCGGGCATGGGAATCGCGGTGATATCGTCACACACGGTAGATGCCGAGCTCAAAGAAAAACGCCTGGTTTCACTCGACGTCAAGGGCTTGCCAATCAACCGTAAATGGTTCGTGGTCAAACATGGCAATAAACGCTTCCTGCCCTCGGCCCAGGCACTGTGGAACTTTGTGGCCCGCAACGGCAAGCATTACCTGCCCCAGACCTGAGACCAATCGATTAAACCCAGGCGATATGCTGTGACTGAAAATACAGCGTCGTTGATTGTTATTACTGGGCTAGGTTCAGTCGCCAATCAGTAAAAACAGACGCTGGGAAATATTCGACGAGCGGCAGAAACCGACCCAAAAGAGACGCTCGTTAACGTCCCGGTTCAGCGGCGGCGCGTGAGCGCCGTCCGTTGCAACCGGTTGTTAGGCCACACGCGCATCTTAGTCAATTGGCGATGCGATTCCTGCATACCTT